>CBFGOB010000017.1:0-15994 GCA_965650215.1 uncultured bacterium
ACCCCTTCGCCCCGCACTTGAGCGAAGAGATTCATGAGCGCCTTCTCATGCATTTTCCTGATCACTCTTCTCCGAGAACCGATCACTCCAGCTCGACGCTTCTGAGCGAGGCCTCATGGCCGAGCTATGATGAGGAAGCCCTGGTGCAGTCAACGGTAGAGCTGGTCGTTCAGGTGAATGGCAAGTTGCGCGATCGCTTGATGGTTCCCAAAGACATCGACGAGGACGGCGCCAAAGCCGCCGCGCTCGCCAGCCCGCGCGTCAAGGAGCACACCGACGGCAAGACGGTCCGCAAGATCGTGTTTGTGCCTGGCAAGATCTTCAACATCGTCGTCGGGTAGGGTCAAGCGGCCCCGCTTGACCCACTTGTCCGCCTCAGGCGGCAGAAGAAGAAGTGTTCACCGCCAAGACGCCAAGAGCGCCAAGGGGGAGGTGTTTGAATTGAAGCGAAACGCAGAGATGCGGAGGTCGCAGAGGAAGACGCGGAGATGAGGAGAACCACGAATTACGCGAATTACACGAAAGTGGAGGCAGGAAAGCGTGCCGACGATTCTGCCGCTTCTTCGTAGCTGCGCTCGTGAGAGCGCGGGCTTCGGGAGAAGTAAAAAACCGCAGACGAGTGACTAGACCTTAGCCAGGAATTCCATGAGCATGAGATCGGCTAACGTTTCGGTCTCACCTTGGAACAGCATCTCAACAAAGTCCCCTACGGCTCGCTGAACTACGATTCACCGGATCGACTCCTGCCGAAGCTGCTGACAGGCCAATACCCCCCCCAACGGCTCGCTGGCGCCCCCCCATTCCTGGGACCGCGGGTTTTTCCCGGCTCGCCATAGCCCTTGGGCGACGGCGGCAACCCGCTACGAAGCCCCGGGCCTCTCAAGACACTACGCCCTCACCCCCGTAAAATAGTTCTTTAAAACATCCATGATGGGTGGTATAAACATCCACATGGACGCGATGGCAACCGAATGGGATGGCGCTCTGGCCCTGCTTGGCGAGGTCCTGGAGGGCCGCAACATGGCCCCATGCCACCTGGTGGTTTGCGGTGGCGCGGCCTTGCGGGCGGCTGCCATCGTTTCCCGCGTCACCCGGGACGTCGATGTCCTGGCGCAACGCGGAGAAATCGACGGCGAACTCTCCTCGGCCTATCCGATGCCGGAATCGCTGAAGGTAGCCGTGGCCGAGGTCGCGACCGAGCTGAAGCTGCCCGCCAACTGGCTCAACGCCTCGAGCTCCATGCTCATCGGCGACTTGCGGGACCTGCCGACCGAAGTCTGGCAGGACATGCGCACGAAGTCCTACGGCCCACGCTTGCGCATCAGTTACATGGGACGTGCCGGACTGATCGTTTTGAAATTCAAAGCCGCGATCGGCAGACTAGAGGATCGTGACCTGGACGACCTCAAGGCGCTGGCGCCCGACGCAGCGACTTGCCAATGCGTGGTCGCCTGGTTGAACCGCCATGGCATGGACGTGACAAGCGAAACGCGTCTGCAACAGATACTCACCACCCTCGGCCATGGAAACGCATGATCTGAAATCGCTTCTACGGAACGCACTGCTGGATTTTCTCTGGGACCAGTGGGTGTCCTTGGGCATGGCGGGCAACGCCAGTGGCAAGCCTGTGCCGTTCATCATCGACCCCGAGGCCTTGTTGCTGGCGACCTTGCGCTTCGCGATCGATGAAAATCGCTTCCGTGGAGAACTGTTGGATTGGCTCCAGCACAACGGCGCCCTGCTCAGTGTCCAGCGCGTGAAGAACCTGCAACTGAACTGCAAAGTCGCCGACGCCAAACCCCTGCGCGGCATCGCCAAAACCATGGAAGCGCAAGGGTATCCCAATTGGAAATCGATCCGGTCCGAACACGAACCCGAAGCATCGACTGATTTCAGCAAGCATGTTCCCCGGGGCATGAGCCAGGCCCCGGATCCCGGCCGCAAGGAAAACTTCATCCTGCGGCTGCGCTTGTTGTTCGGAGTAAACGCCAGGGCCGAAATCATCGCGTGGTTCCTGACGCACGTCGAAGGGCATGCCGCGCACATCGCACGCGACACCGCCTGGTTTCCCAAATCGGTGCAAGCGATCCTCAACGACCTTGAACACGCCGGGATGCTCCACAGTCAGACGGACGGCAAAAAGAAAACCTTCCGTCTCTCATCCCGCGCACCCTTGTGGCACCCGGATTTCGGCACCAAGCTGCGTTGGTTGAACCAGGGGTTCTTCTACACCGGCTTGATCCATCTGGAAAACGCGCTCGACGCCATCGCACACTCCGAAGCCTCGGCATCCGCAAAAGCCATCGCCATCCGGCGGCACCTGCCCTTCATGACCTCCGCCTTCCGCTTGGCAGGCCTCGACTCCCTCTTCTCCATCACGGGTCAGGACCGGAGCGAAGTTCTCGTCGACGAATTCCTCAGCGGATGCCGCCAATTGGTTCAACTCATCGAATCCCGGCGACCCATCGGTTCTTCTTGATGGGAGCGCCGAGGGATAAAGAGACCCATCTTTTATGTACAATTCCTACAGGTCTTCAACCCCTTCGCCCCGCACTTGAGCGAAGAGATTCATGAGCGCCTTCTCATGCATTTCCTGATCACTCCTCTCCGATAACCGATCACTCCAGCTCGACGCTCCTGAGCGAGGCCTCATGGCCGAGCTATGATGAAACCGCTCTAGTTCAGGTTCCGGGGCGGACTGCGCCTTTGCCAAGGCATTGAGGTTTTCCAAACCCAGGCACGGTGGATCGTGTAGGCAAATCGACCCCCCATTCATCCAGTCAGTAATGACTGAAAACCAACGATTTGCGTTAATTCCTAATTTTGTGATTATTAGGATTTGGCCTTGCGCCTGCCCAAGTCCTAATCTATTCCTAATTCATTCGAAATTAGGAATTGCTCATGCGCTATCCCCAAACGCCGCCTGACTGGCGCCCGCTGCTGCTGGGCGTCAGCAAGCGTGGCCTGACTCAGGCATTCCATGAATATGGGCAGGCGGAGGGGCTACGGACCGACCGCTACCTGCATTGGGACGAGTTCCGTCACCGGGCCACCCCCTCGGGCGACCTGACGATCGAGGAACGCTGGGCCGCCATCAAGATGAGTCGGATGTATGGAGCCCAGCCGATCCCGCTCAAGGATCGGGTCGGACGCCCCTTCACCTTTTCACTCAATCAGCGGAGCTTCGAGCTTCTGCACGAAATCGACCTCCATTGCGGTGGCGGCATCTCGGTGGCAAATGACGGCATCCTCCAAGCGGGCACACGGGACGCTTATTATATCAGCTCACTCTTCGAGGAGGCGCTCACCTCCAGTCAGTTGGAAGGGGCCGTCGTCACCCGCTCCGAGGCTCGGGAGATTCTGCGCAAGCAGCGGACACCCACCACCGGTCATGAACGGATGGTGGTCAACAACTACCGCACCATGCGCCTGGTGGCGGAACTCAAGCATGACGAACTCACCCCCGAACTCATCCTCCGCATCCACAAGGAAATCACGGAGGGCACCCTCGACCATGCGCACCAGGAAGGACGCTTCCGCGACCTCGGGGATGACGTCCGGGTGATCGATGACGAGAGCGGTGAAGTCTTTCACACTCCACCACCCGCCGGCGAGCTCGCCACTCGCGCCGAACTCCTCTGTGCCTTCGCCAACCAGCATGGCATGAATGGCTTTCTCCATCCGGTAATCCGCTCCATCCTGCTGCATTTCTGGATCGCCTACGACCACCCGTTTGTCGATGGCAATGGCCGCACCGCCCGTGCCCTCTTCTATTGGTCGATGCTGCGACACGGCTACTGGCTGGCCGAGTTCTTCTCGATCTCCCACGAAATCCTCAAGGCACCCAAACAGTACTACCGGGCCTTCCTGCACACCGAGACCGATGGCAATGATCTCAACTACTTCATCCTGCATCAATTGGGCGTCATCATCTCATCGATTCACGCTCTCAAGGCCTACATCGAGCGCAAGCGCGCAGAGATTGAAAGCGTGAAGCATCTCCTCGGCCCCGGCAGCGGCTTCAATCATCGCCAGCTCGCGATTCTCAGGCACGCCATCAAAACTCCCCATGCCACCTACACGGTCGCGGGCCATCAGGAGTCCCATGGCACCTCCTATCAGACCGCCATGAACGACCTGGCGCAACTCCATCAACGCGGCTTGCTCCACCGTGACAAGATCGGCAAAGCTTTCGCATTTCGCCCGATCCCGAATTTGAGCCAGCAACTGGGCAATCCGGATCTGCCTTGAGCTGAAACCAGCGCTGGAACTTCGACCGCCGCTTACGATGCCGCCTTCTGCAGGCCGCGACCGGCACCGCTGATGTCCTGGCCCAAACCGCGCATCGTGGCGCAGCTCGTGCTGAGGCCGGCAAAGACCAGGCTGGCAAGAAGAAGGAGGAAGCTGCGCTTGTGTTTCTGAATCATGGCGAAAAGTGGATTGATGATGAAGGGCCGATCCCATGGTCGGTCATGTCTGTTTTCTGTCAAGAATGCGATGATGGGGATTCATGACAAGGCATGAGCATGACGGAGGGACCGACCATCTGCGGCCGAACATGATGGGGCGGCTGTGGGCGTCGATCTGATCGAGATCAGGATCCGGAAAAGTCCCGCTGCCGGACCGAGGCTTTTTGGCCCGGCTGAAGGTCGAGCTCAACCCGTGAGGATGGCCTCAGCGGTTGAGCATCAGGCCCGAGGAAAACCGGCCGCGCCTCGGAGTGGCGGCATCCAGCGGCAAGGCGCAAACCGCAGCAGCTCCGGGGCCGCGCGCCTTCAGTAACCACAGGTGCTGAACGGCGAGGCGGGCAGGCCGTCCTTGTTGTAGAGATTGCAGCCGGCCGGATGCTGGGTGTAGGCGTAGCGCACCGCGACCGGCTCGCTCACGTCCTTGGCGGAAACGATGAGATCGGATCCGTCGATCCGGCCCTCCGCCCAGTGCCAGCTGCCGTCCTTCGCTTGGATCGACAGCCACGGCATCGGCGCATCCGGGGTCGGCACCGGCGGTTCGTAGCCTTCCTTTTTCGCCAGCATCAAGCCGTGCTGGGCATGGTCGAACTTCACGCGGATCGCGCGGCCTTCGACCGCATGGCTCTTGTAAAGCGGCCCGCTGGGGACGACTTCGGTTTTGCCATAGTCGTGGTGCAAAGCCCAGGCGGCGAGACGCAGGCCGACGTCATACTTGTTCTTCGGATGTTCCTTTTTCTCGCCGATGTCGATCGTCACCGCCATACCGGTGTTCGGGATCGTCGAAAGCGCTTCGAACTGCGCATTGCGGATGGCCGCGCGTCCGTCGCCACCCTGCGGTTTGTCGGCGGGCGATTCGCCCATCGAGGCGAGCTGGACGATGTGGAAGGCAAAATCCCCCTGCTTCCAGGCAGCGCGCCAGCCATCGATCAGGCGCTTGAGCATCGGCAGGTAATCCTTGCCGCTCTTCTCGTTCGCCTCGCCCTGGTACCACAGCGCGCCGCGCATCGCATGCCCGACCAGCGGCTCGATCTTGGGCATGTAGTTCTGATACTTCGTCGCTGTCGGCGGGTCGCCCGGTGCGACATACCACCAGCCCTCGATGCCGGTGCCCGCCACGGCGGCATTCATCAGCCCCACCGGCACCAGCAATTCGTCCTGCAATTTGTGGCCGAAGACATACGCGACCGCATAGCAACGCCCGCAGGTGTCGCGGCTGCTGGACTTCCAGTCCTCGTCGAGAAAGCGTAGGGCGGGCCGGTCGGGATCGAGGCTCAGGCCGCGCGAAGCATACTTCACCGCCATGTTCGACTGACCCGAACACAACCAGACCTCGCCGATCAGGATGTCGGACAGCGTCTTGGTTTCCTCCTTGCCGCCAGCGCGGGTGACGATCGTGAGCGTGCGGCCGGCGGGCGCGTCATTCGGCGACTTGAGCTGGTCGGCGGGCAGCGCGTCGAAAGTCATGTCAAAGCGCCCGTCGGCACCGGCCTTGGCACGGCGTTGCTGCCGGTCGAGCGACACCGAGACCTCGGCCCCCGGCAGCGTCCAACCCCAGACCGGGATCGGCATCCGCTGTTGGAACACCGCATGGTCACTGAAAGGACGGCCCATCCGCGGAGCCAGCTCGAGCGGGATCGGCGGCTTGGGAAAATCGGTGGCCAGCTCGGCCGCCGGCAAAGGGGCCCAAGCGGCAAGGGCTAACAGAAGGATGACAGGGGGAAGATTCGATTTCATGAGCGCGAGAGGATGGGGTTGGGGAGGAACTTCACTTCGATCATGCGGGGACGTGCCGGGTAGAGCCGGCGGCGGGGATCAATGACTCACGGCTTCCTTGACCTTGGTGGCAATCGCTTCCGCCCAGAGGTCGTAGCCCTGGGGCGCGAGATGCAGGAAATCGTGCATGAGCTCCTTGCTGATCCTGCCCTCGGCATCGAGGTATTTGCCGCTGATGTCGATGTATTCCACCGATCCGCCCGCGAATTTCGCGATCAGCGGATTGACCGCCATCCGCTTGTCGCGGCCGGGGTTGGGTTTTTCACCGGTGGGCAGGATGCTCATCAGCAGGATCCTGGCTTGCGGCTGCTTGGCCTGGATGCGCTCGAGGACCGCCTTCACGCCTGCGGCGACCTCCTCCGGCGTGGTCGTCTTGTCCCAAAGGTTGTTGGTGCCGATCATCACCACGAAAAGCTTCGCCTTGTAGCCGTCCAGCTGCCCGTGATCGAGGCGCCACAGGACATTTTGCGTCTTGTCGCCGCCGATGCCCATGTTGACCGCCTTGTAGGCGCCCCAGTGCTTCGTCCAGTTTTCACTGCCGCGCCAGCGGGCGGTGATCGAATCGCCGACAAAGGCGACATCGATCTCGCGTCCCGCCTTCTCGAGGTCGCTGAGGATCCGCTGGCAGTTGCCGTTCCACCATTGCTCGCTGTTGGTCTTGGCGGCAACCGGAGTGGTGGTTTCGAGGGCGGGCGCCTGCGTGGCGAACGCGGCGATGGCGGCAAGGGTCAGCAGGCTCAGGCGGGTGGCGAACGGTTTCATCGGCAGTTGGGGTTGGTGGAGAATCGGATGGCGGATGTCATGCTCCATCCGCGGGCATGCATGGGGAAAGCTTCAAGTTCGGATTATCCAAAGGGCTGGTTTAACGCTCGGCGGCGGCGGAAATTCCGGCTTCGGATCCGCGTGCGGCGGATGCGGGATTCCCGTTCCGGCCTTGGATCCTCAATGCCCCCTTCTCCGCCCCCAGCGCGAGCACCATCGCGGCGGTCGGATGGATGCGGGGCGACATGTAGTAGGCCTTCTCATGGAGGTTGCGGCCGGGTTGGATGACGAAGGCGCCGTCATGGGTGCGGGCCATGTTGATGAAGGCCTTGTTGTAGTCGAAGACCTCGCGCACGGCGGCCTCGTCGCCGGACAACTGGATGCCTAACAGGGCCCAGGCCCAGGCGAGGGCGTTGTCGCCATGACCGTCGTTGAGGCGGGTTTTGGATTCCACCATGCCCCGCGTGACGCGGTGGACGTAATTGTCCGGACCCGGACGGCCGGCGACGCGGTGGACGATGATTGCAAGCCCCTGGCGGCCGACCGGCGTGTAGGCGCCGGTGGCGAAACGGTAGCCCATGTAGCCGGATTCGTGGGTGTGGGTATGGACGCAGCCGTAGGCGAGCTCGCGGTTGAAGTTTTCGATCGGGATGCCGCAATCCTCGGCGAGCTCCCAGCTGAGCAGGGCCATGAGGGTGGTGATGGTCATCGTGCCGTAACCTTCGATGCGCGCGCCGTGGCCATTGCCGCCCTTGAGGTAGTTCGCCGCCTGCGGCTGACCGCCGTGCATCCGGTCCTTGTAGAGGTCGGGATCGATGACTTGCGACTGATAGAGCCGCTTGCAGAGCTCCTGGAGGGTCGGCAGCACGCGGGGGTCACGCGTCTGGAGGAAATATTCGCTGAGGAAGATGCATTGATACGACGGGTACCAGGTCCACTGCTTGTCGCCCGGCGGATGGTTCCACGCCATGGCCAGGGTTTCCGCTTCCCGGAGCTTGCCTTGGGCAAGCAGGGCCAGGCCATAGAGGCCTTTTTCATGCACCTCGCCAACCCGTTCCTCCGGGTGCTTGAGCAGGTAGTCGGTCGCGCGCGCGGCGAGGATGGCCGATTTCGGGCACTGCTTGGGAAAGGTGCCGCTGAAGCGGCCGATCGCTTCGAGCCGGATGGCCACTTCGAGCGGTTTGCCCTCGCGCAGCACGTCGAGCGTGAGGATGCCGTCGCCGCCCTCGCTGTCCTCGATCGCGTTGCCCAAATCCATGATCGGACCCTCGTAGCCGGCACCGGGCTTCATGCCGTAGAACTTGCCAAAGGTGTGCTTGGCAAAGCGCTTGCCCTTGAGGCCGGTGATTTCGTCATCGATGCGGAGCTGGCCTGCGGCCGGGGAACCGGCAAAGACGTGCTTCACCACGAAGGAGCTCTCCTTGAGCACCGCCCGCGCACCGGTCGGGCCGAGGTTCACGAGGAACCCCGGGACTTCCCGGTCCGGGCCGATTTCGGTCGGCTTGGCCCACTGGCCGAGATTGTCGGCATCGGCGATGGCAAAGGCAGGCGCGGCGAGCATCAGGGCCAGGGCCAGGGAGAGCAGCGGGGTCGGCGGACGGTTCATCTTGTAGCAGTGGGGCGGGTGTGGAATCCGATACGCAAGCGCTGGCCACAAGTGATCAACAGGATCGGGCCTGGAGACGGGCAGGGCGGCTCAATCGACTTGGAAGCGTGGCGGCGACCGGGGCTCTTGCGGCTCTTGAGGCTCCTCGGGTTTCTGCGGTGGAGTGTCGCCCTCCGGCGCATCCCGGCGCCAGGGTCCTTCGTGATCGTCCGGGCCGAGCCGCTGGACGCTGAAGGATCCTTTGAAAAAATCCGCATCCGACTCGTGGATCTTCCCGCCGATCAAGACCCCGCGATTGCCGGTGAACAATTTCAGGGACAGGGAGGTCTGCGGGGCGGGGCTTCCGGGGTTCGGCGGAGTGGTCGACCAGACCTTCTCCAGGCGTTCGCCGCCCGGCAGCGTGTGGCCTTCGCTGAGGGCCTGATAGAACATGACGGTGCCGAAAGTCGGCAGGTCTTCCCCGCCGCCCTGGGTCACCGGACCGTTCGAACTTTCCAACAGATCGACCCATTCGTTGCGCCAGCGGGCCCTGAACTCGGTGAAGCGCGTTCTTTCCGGATCCCATGCAAAAAACCCGACGCTGGGGCTCTGGGGTTTGCCGTCGAAATCGATGCGGTACTTGATCCACCCCCGCGGGTTCCGGGAATCGACCATCGGCCCGGCGCCGGTCGGGCCCAGCGCCCCGCCACCACCCGTGGCATGCACTTCATAGGCACCGGTGGCATGGGTCGCGACATAGGATGGGTCCGGATGCTGGCCGCCGATCACAATCCCGGCATTGTCGTAGAAGAGGTTCAGGTTGAGGCTCGAGTGGAGTTTCTTGCCCTGCGGATTGGGCCCCCAAAGCTGCCAGCGTTTTTTCAAGTAGCGGCCGTTGGGCAAGGTCCACCCGCGGGTCAGTGCCTGATAGACGTCCGACGCGTGGAACACGTGTCCGGTCCGGTCGGAAGCCTGCGTCACCGGCGCATTCGCGCTTGGCCGGATGTCGATCGTGACGCCGTCCCAGTCGACGCTGAACGCGGTGAACCTCCGCGCCTCGGTGTCCCAGGTGAACGAACCGCCATCCGGCATCGGCGAACCGTCGGGCGGGATCGATGACCCGCTCCGGAACACGAGGTCATAGGACAGCAATTCAGCGCGTGCTCCCAGGGCCGCCAGCAGCGTCATGCCTGAAACAAGGGCGAGCGGACGCAAGCGGCAAAGTCGGCGAGAAGACATGATGCGCTGCTATGGAGCAAACCCGCAGCCATTTCGAGATCGAAATCGATGCGTGCGCGATTTCACCCCAAACCCGCCTGCAGAATGACGAAGCGTTTTGCCTTGTGGTGACGGGAAATGCATCTAGCGTCCCCCGTTCGGCCCGCCCCTCCATGCTCATGAAACCCGCCCTCTGGATCAGCCTGCTGCTCAGCGCCCAACTCGGGGCCGCACCGGTATTCATCGGCACCAGCGGCGGCCAGCCCGGCGAGGCCCATGGCATCTACCGGGCGGACTTCGATCCCAGCACCGGCACGCTCGGCAAGCCGGTGCTGGCCGTCGCCAGCAAGGCTCCGGGATTTCTCGTGCAGCATCCGCACTTGCCGGTGCTGCTGGCGATCGGTTCGCCCCAACAACCCTTCGCCGACGGATCCAGCGCGGTGATCGCCTTTGCGATCGGCGAAGACCACTCGCTGCGCATGCTCGGCGAAGCCTCGACCGGTGGACGCGGGGCCTGCCACCTCGCCATCGATGCCAGCGGACGCACGGTCGCGGTGGCGAATTACGCCGACGGCATCATCAGCACCCTGCGGCTCGACGAGCGCGGCGTGCCACGGGAAACCATCAGCGTGATCACCAACCGCGGATCGGGCCCGCACCCGCAACGCCAGAAAGGGCCGCATGCCCATGGCGTGTATTTCGATCAAGCCAACCGCCACCTCTACGTGCCCGACCTCGGCCTCGACAAGGTGCTGGTTTACCCCTTCGACGCCGCAACCTCGCGGCTGGGCGATGCCATGGCGCCACTTGTCACCGCCCCGGGTGCCGGGCCACGGCACCTGGCGTTTTCCGCCGACGAATCCCACGCCTATGTGATCAACGAGCTCGACAACACGGTGCTGGTCGCACGCCATGACCAGGGCCGCCTCAGTGCCCTGCGCACGATCGCCACCTTGCCGGCAGGATTCAGCGGAGCCAACACCACGGCGGAGATCGAATTGAGCCCCGACGGACGCTTCCTCTACGCCTCCAATCGTGGCCACGACAGCATTGTCGTGCTGCACCGCGAACCTGCCGATGGGATCGAACCGGTGATCCAGCACGCGCCCTGCGGCGGCAGGACGCCCCGGCATTTCAAGATCTCCCCCTGCGGCAAGTGGCTGCTCTGCGGCCATCAGGGTTCTCACAGCGTGAGCGTCCTGCCCCGCGATCCCGCCAGCGGCAGGCTCGGCCAGCCGGTCTCGACGGTTTCCGTCCCGACCCCGACCTGCATCCTGTTTGCACGCGATTGATTGCCGCAGGCTTGTCGGTGCCGGTCCGGCCGTTCTAGGCTGTCTCATGATGCGCCTTCCCTTGCTGTCGTTCCTCATGGTGGCCCCGCTCACGGCAGCCGTCGTCCCCTGCTCGATCGATCCGCTGCTGAACGTTCCGGACAACTGGCAGATGACACCCGAGCAGTTCGAAACGCAGTTCACACACGGCAAAAACAAGCTCTACGTCTGGCTCACCCAGGACAAGACGCGCGCGAAGATGATCCCTGGACTCTATCCGAACGCACGCATCGAATTGAACGCCTTCGACGGCAAAGTGCCCGCCCAGGAAGTGCTGGTGGATTTCGCCGACGGGCGGCTCAACCTCGTGTCGATTTCATTCTACAACCGCGGCGACAACGGTGACGTCAGCGGCGAAGTGCTCAAGGAGCGCTTCCTCACCATCGGCAAGGCACTGGGCGAAAGGCTCAAGATCCGGCCGCAAGCGCGCAAGGCCAACCCCAGCAACGGGCTGCTCACCGAGGGTTTCGGCTGGGACTCGCCACAGGCGGGGGTCGCCTTGCTCGAGCACAACGAAAACGCATTCGGCGGCGGGGAACGGGAATTCCTGCGCCTGCGGATCGCCCGCCCGAAAGCCAGTGGGGCCCTGGCGGCGTCGATGCTCCACAGCCGCGGTGGTGCGGCCGCAAAGCTCGGCGATCTTCCCCGTCAGGTGAAGCGCGGCGACGACCGTGCCGTCCTCATCGACAAGGTGCCGATGGTCGATCAAGGCGCCAAAGGCTACTGCGTCGCCGCCTCCGTCCAGCGGGTCTTCGAATACTACGGCATCGGCGCGGACATGCACCAGATCGCCCAGGTGGCCGGATCCGACCCCCAACGCGGCACGAGCATCCTGGCGATGGCCGCCGAGCTAGACAAGATCGACTACCGCTTCAAGACCCGCCTCGACATCATCGCCATGGGCCAGCCGCTCACCGAGGTGGAGAAAAAGCGCGGCCAGTATTTTGTCGGCAAGCCGGTTGATCAGGACAAGCTGCTGAAAGCCGTCCGCAACAGCATTGATGCCGGTCTGCCGCTGCTCTGGGCCTTGGAGCTCGGCCGCTATCCGGAAAAACCCCAGCTCAACCCCCAGACCGCCGGCGGACACATGCGGCTGATCATCGGCTACGACGACCAGGCGAACGAAGTCCTGTTTTCCGATTCCTGGGGTGCAGGCCATGAATTGAAACGGATGTCGATGACCGATGCCTACCGCGCGACCCATGGGCTCTTCATCCTCAAGCCCACCGTGCGCTGAGCCCGGCGATTCCGGTTGCACCGGCGCGTTCCCCGCGTAGCTTGCGCCGATGAAACTCTGCACCCTGCTGATGGCGGCCAGCCTGGTCACCGCCCATGCCGCGGACCTCACCGCGATTCCCTTCAACACCATCACCGGCCAACCCAGCTCGCTCGCGGAGTACAAGGGCAAGGTCGTGCTGGTGGTCAACACCGCCTCGAAGTGCGGACTCACCAAACAATACGAGGCGCTCGAGCAACTGCAGCAGAAGTATGCCGCCCGCGGCTTCACCGTCCTCGCCTTCCCCTGCAACGACTTCGGCAAGCAGGAACCCGGCACAGCCGAAGAAATCGCCGAGTTCTGCAAAACCCGCTTCCAGGTCAGCTTCCCGCTGATGGAAAAACTCCACGTCAAAGGCCCCGAGCAGCACCCGCTCTATGCCGCGCTCAGCGGCAAGGACGGCGCATTCCCCGGCGACGTGAAGTGGAACTTCGGCAAGTTCCTCATCGGCAAGGACGGCAAGGCCCTCGCCCGCTTCGAGCCGCGCCAGAAACCCGACAGCCCGGAACTGATTGCCGCGATCGAAAAGGCGCTGGAGCAGAAATGAAATTCAAATGAAACCACGGGTGAACGCGGGTCCGAATGATCTGCCCCGAAGGTGCCGACCCACGCTTCGACAAGGCCTTGATCATCCGTGTTCATCTGTGGTTCATGTTCCCATTCCGCACTCCTTGCCATGACCGATGACGACGCCATCCGCGGGGTGCGGGCGATCTATCAGCAATGGGCCGCACGCCCGGTCGATCGCCACTGCACCGGCATCGCCGACTGCTGCCGCTTCCGCCTCGTCGGTCACACGCCCTACCTCACCCGTGGCGAAGCGCTGGTCGCCGCCAAGGCCTGGCGGGCGGCGGGGCGCAAGGACCTCGACATCCCGGGCGACGGCAACTGCCCCTTTCTCCACCCGCAAAACGGCAAGTGCCGGATCTACGACGGCCGACCCTTCGGCTGCCGCACCCACTTCTGCGACGCCGCCGGTGGACCGGCAAGCCGCAGCGATGTCCGCGACTTGATCCAACAGCTGGAAGCCATCGACCAGCAACTCGGCGGCAACGGCGCGGTCCGCCTGCCGCTCGCGGTCAGGGACGCGCTGCGTGGCTGGCGCTGAGGCAGCTTCCATCTTCGGGATTGTGACCCAGCGGCTTCTCGCCCACGCTTCGTGCATGCGATCGGTACTCGCCACACTTTGTTTGATCCCACTCGTCCACGGCGCGGTGACGGAGGATTTCATCGCCGCCGCGACAAGCTCCCACGGCACCGCGGGTGAATCAGCGGCCCGATTCCTGGTCGATCACATGCCGGAAAAGGACCGGCAATCGCTGTCGCTCGAATTCCTCCGCGAAAACCTCGACCTCGCCTTCGCGTCACGCGGGCGCTTTCCCTGGGCCAAAACCGTGCCCGCCGAGTTGTTCCACAACGACGTCCTGCCCTATGCGGTGTTCGATGAAACCCGCGACCCCTGGCGTGCGCAACTGCTCGAAATCGCCGCGCCGATCGTCAAGGACGCCCGCAGCGCAAGCGAGGCGGCACAGCTGCTCAACCGGGACCTCTTCAAGGCCATCAAGGTCCAGTACCACACCGGCCGCAAGGCCCCCAACCAGAGCGCCCGGGAATCGATCGCCAGCGGACGCGCCAGCTGCACCGGCCTCTCGATCCTGCTGGTCAACGCCTGCCGCGCGGTCGGCATCCCGGCACGGGCGGTTGGCACGCCGATGTGGGTGAACCAGCGTGGCAACCACACCTGGGTCGAAATCTGGGATGGGAGCTGGCACTTCACCGGCGCCGGCGAATACGACCCCGAAGGACTCAACCGCGCTTGGTTCTCCAAGGATGCGGCCGCCGCCAAGGCCGATGACCCCCGCCACGCGATCTTTGCGAGTTCGTGGAAAAAGAGCGGTTTGAGTTTTCCGCTCATCTGGTCGCCACAGCACCGCGAGGTCGCCGCAGTGAACGTCACCGCCCGCTACGCCCAATCCAGCCCTGTGACGGACGGATCCTCGCTGCTGGGCGTGCGCCTCTTTGACCGCCGCGGCGGCCAGCGCCTCGCCGCCCGCTTGCGCGCCTACAACGACAAGGCCCAGTTCCACCTCCGCGCGGAAACCAAGGCCGGCACCAGCGACCTCAATGACCTGCCACGCCTCGCGATGCCTGCCGGCGCCTCGGGCACGCTCACGTTCCGCGTCGGCCACGAATGCCGCGAAATGGCATTCGGCCCGCTGGCGGCAGGGGAATCGACCCTCGATGCCGTGTGGTCGGAGCTCAAGCCATGCAGCGCCGCCATCTCCGCGCTCGAGGCCTGGCTGGACGATCCCGGCGTGGACCGCGACGCCGGGGCGCCGGCACTGATGGCTCCGCTTTCAAAATCGGAGGCCGCCAAGGCCACCGCCCTGCTCGGTGCCGACCGCCTGACCCGCCTGGCTGCCGAACGCAAGGCCGAGATGGACCAGCGGCAGATCGTCCTCGGCGACAAAACCCTCCGCTGGCTTGAAAAATCCTTCGGCCATGCGGCCCACGGCGAACGCAGCCTGTGGATCTCGATGCACGGCGGCGGCAACGCGCCGCCAGCGATCAACGACCAGCAATGGCAGCACCAGATCCGCATCTATCAGCCGCAGGAAGGCATTTACCTCGCCCCGCGCGCGCCCACCGACACCTGGAACCTCTGGCACGAAGGGCACATCGATCCGATGTTCGAACGGCTGATCGCCAACCATGTCGCACTGCGCGGGGTCGACCCGGACAAGGTTTACCTCATGGGTTACTCGGCCGGCGGCGACGGCGTGTGGCAGCTCGCCCCGCGCATGGCCGACCGCTTCGCCGCGGCCTCGATGATGGCCGGACACCCGAACGAGGCCTCGCTGTTAGGGCTTCGCAACCTGCCCTTCGCGATCTTCATGGGCGGCGAGGACGCCGCTTACCAACGCAACGAAATCGCCGCGCGCAAAAGCGTGGAAATCGCCGCCCTGCACCAGGCCGACCCCGGCGGCTACCGCCACCTCTCGCGCATCTACAAGGGCCTCGGACACTGGATGCAGCTCAAGGACGCCGAAGCGCTGCCGTGGATGGCCGCCTTCCGCCGCAATCCCTGGCCGGAAAAAATCGTCTGGTTCCAGGACGACATCACCCACCGCCGCTTCTACTGGCTGCAGCTCCGGGACGACGACGCCCCGGCCGCAGGCCAATCGATCACCGCCCGCATCGACGGCCAGCACATCCAGCTCGAAGGCGATGTGCCACCGAAGCTCACCTTGATGCTTTCCGACGCGCTGCTCGACCTCGACCGGGAGCTGACGGTTTCCGTGCGTGGCAAAACCGTCGTCCAAACCAAGGTCGTCCGGCAGGCGAAGGTCATCCGGCGTCACCTCGAAACCCGCTTCGACATCCCGGCAACCCCGACGGCCGCGCTGGAACTGCCCTAGCGATGGGCGCACCCGGGCTTTTGCCCAATGCGCTAGGCCCTGCCCTCCTCGGCATCCATCAGATCGCAGACGGTCTGGATCTCGTCGCGATCCGCAAGACCCGCCTGTTGCTTTTGCACGGCCAGAACCGCCGACGCCTCATCGCGCCATCCGCGCTTGGC
>CBFGOB010000018.1:0-15880 GCA_965650215.1 uncultured bacterium
ATGAGCTGCTTCTTGCAGAGGCGATTGGCGCAGACGGTGATGGCGCTGTTGGTGAGACCGGTATCGACTGAGATCCAAGTCATGTCCCGCGGGCCGTGTTCGGCGAGGATGTGCAACACCTGCAGATCGGTCATGTTGAGACCGTGATGACGCGCGGTGTTGATTTCGGTGAGGGTCATGGCGTGTCCGGATTGGAGTTGGAGAGGGCGCGGGCCAGGCGGCGCGCGAGGTGAGGAGGAAGATCGGGGTCGGAGAGCAGACGCGCGGTGATCTTGGCGATGGCCATGCGCTCGATCTTGAGGATGGTGGCATCCGCCACGCCGGCCCTGCTGGCGATCTCGCGTACGCTCACCTTGCCGGTGGGTGCCCGGCCTTCGAGTTGATCGAGGGCGAGGCGGGCAAGCCCGTGGTCGATCTTCGCGGCTGTTAGGTCGGTGAGCATGTGGAGGGTCAGTCGGATTTCCTGTTAGGTAGGGAGAGCACGGCGGTAATCAGGCGGCGGGACTCGCGATCTCCACGAAGGACATGGCAAAGGTGCTGGTAGGACACGCCGAGCACGGCCGCGGCAGAGCGATAGGACCAACCGGCGGCGTAAAAGTGCTTCCTGGCCTTGGCGACTTGAGCTGGAAGTTTTGGGGAGTTGGTAGGTGCAAAAGGCATGCAGCGATTGATTTAGGATTGCGAAGGAACGTCTGTTGGCTTGCGTTGGTCCGTGTCCCGCGTGAACATGGCGGCAATGTGTTCTCCGAAGTTCTCCTGTGCAAGAAGAAAGTTCGCTAAATTTCGCTGATCGATTTTCCCGAGCCATAGCGCGGGCCGGGGTCAAACAGGCGCGAATTTCAGAAATTACCGGTATTTCCAAGGGCTATCTCTCAGAGCTGCTGTCCGGTAAAAAAACGGGGCCATCTCCCGAAGCAGGGAAAAAGTTAGCTGAGGTTCTCGGGGTTTCGCCCGAGTGGTTGATTCTGGGAGTCTTACCCGAAAATGCAGAAACCTCAGCAAATCCGAAACAATCAGTCGTCGGAAAAACCGATGCAAAATCCCTCAAGGGCACGCACTCGGGGAAAATGATACCCGTGATCGGATGGGCGCACGCAGGGAGTGCTGAGAGTTACGAGGAACTGCCGCCTTCTTGGCAAAACCGCGTCTCAAGCGACTGCCCCGATCCCAAGGCTTTCGGGGTTTCCCTGGAGGGCGATTCCATGGAACCCAAATTCAGCGATGGGGATATCCTGATCGTTCAGCCAAGCGTCGAGTTCCACAGCGGATGCTACGTGGTGGCACGATTTCTGAATGATGGAGTGCTTTTCCGACGGCTCGAAATCCGAGGATCCAAGATCATCCTGGTGGCTCTGAATTCTCAATACCAGGCAAGCGAGCACAGGGCGGATGAGTTTTCGTGGATCTACCCGGTTTACATGAGGATCACGAGACTCTGGAGAAAATGAAAGGCGTGGCGCTGCTGTTAGCATTGACCTTTCCCGCTTTTGGAGCGGAGCGCACGGAGCGTTGGTATCAGGAGAAGGTGGCTGCCGCGCTCAAAGGCAAGATCGAGCAGAAGGTGCCCGACGGCAGGGTGGACGTGGTCACGGCCACCCACGCGATCGAGGTGGAATTCTCCAGCAAGTGGAAACATGCCATCGGCCAGGCGCTATGGTATGCGCTGCAGACGGGAAAGAAGGCCGGGATCGTGCTGATTCTGGAGGATGAAAAACGGGACTCGCCCGATGCCATCCGGCTCGGTTCGCTGATCGAGGCGAACAAGCTGCCGATCAAGGTGTGGCTGTGGCCAAGGGATTTCAAAACGAAACCATGAAAACAACGATTATTGGAATAATGTTGGCATGCCTGGTGGCCTGCGGAAAGAAAGAAGAGCACAAGTCTGCCGATCAGATCATTGACCAAGCCCGATTGAATGCCGCTGCTACCCGATTGCCTGAGCTGGAAAGTGAGCTCGCGCGGGCCAAGGCCATTGAAGCACGATATGACGCACTCATCGCAACACTCAGGCAAGACAACCGCCAGTTGGCTGATCAGGTTTCGACGCTCAGTAGGGAGTTGAGTTCTGTAACGGCAAAATTGGAGACAATGCGACAGCTTGGAAAGGCTGAAGCTCGTTTGGAAATGGCACTCGGGGAAAACAACCGACCGAACTATACACCACCGGCAACACAAGCCTCATACTCCTCGGTTCCTTCGCCAGCCGTTCCCGAAGCCGAGCCTCCGCCCTGGAAATATCCAAGCACGAATGAAGCCAGGAAGATCATACGCAAGGAAGCCGAAACCAAGTGGGGTGAGAATTTCAGGATGGTGGAGTACGAAATTGAAAAGCAGATGGAGGCCTATGAGGCGATCAATGCCTATGAAAAGAAGAGGTGGAGCAATCCGGTCATCCGTCGTGTTTTGAATCGGGCCGGATCGAAGTGGGGAAACAATTTCAACATGGTGCTCTATGAGATCGAAAACCAGTTGGGCGCGAAGGATCGGCTGGATTCGAATCGTTGAATGAGCGCCCGTGCTAGGCTGTGCGCATGGCCAGCCAGTTGATGCTCTTCGAGACGATACAGACCGCAAATCCAGATGGATCATTCACAATCAAACCCAAGCGGGTTGAGACGTCGCGTGAAATCGGATGGAAGCGGGCGGCCGGGATCATCGGCCTCAAGTGCAAGAAGGCCGTCTATCGGCTTTGCGAGTTGGGCGAGGAGAATGGCGGGCTGAAGGCGTGGAAGATGCCGACTCAACGCGGCAATGGCAAATGGAGGATTGATTGGGAGAGCGCAGTGCGATACAAAGAGCGCAGGGAGCGCCAGATGCGCGCGGTGGGATAAAAATGTGGGGCGTGATGGCGCGCGGTGAAGCGCCGTGAAAACGATTTCAACGCGGGGCGTGGTTGGATGCGCGTGTCAGACCGACGCGCCGCCTGCGAGGGTTAATGGGTTTTTCCCAAACGGGCGGTGCCGGTCGCAACAAGACCACGCCATGAACATCGCATCCATTATCCGCCATTGGTTCACGCTTTTCGCGACGCTTCTAACAGGCTGGCTGGTCTTGCCGGTGGAACAACAACAGGAGCTGCACAAAGCCCTGGGCGACATCGTCGCGCCGCTGGCGGTGATTCTCACGCTGATCGTGACAGCGCTCTGGCGCATGGCATTGGCATGGCTGCCGAAGATCTTCCGGATGCGCTCCGGGGAGTTGGAAAAGCGCGGCCCGTCCGGGGGGACGGGACTGCTGTTGATATTCACGGCGGCAGCGTTTGGAGGAGCGCTGCCGTCGTGCGCTCCATCGTTCCCGATAAGTGCCTGCGTGGAAACTCCACAAGGCACGGTCTGCTACTCAAGCAAAGGCGGACTCACCGCGCACATCGACGCCACGAAATGATCGGCCAAAGCGCCTAAGGCCCGACCGGTCAGGTGAGATCCACGCCAGCAGGCGACAACAGAGATCGACGATCCACCGGCGGGCCATCCCCATCTAACAATCCATTCTAACCACATAACACCACGAACCGATGGACGCCTCCGCAGGATTCATGATCATGGCAGTGCTCGCGGGCCTGCTGTGCCTGCGGAGGCGTCGCTGCCCGATGCCGGCGACTCCACCATCACCAGAGCAGCAGCGTGCCGCGGACGCTGCATTCGTGGAAACCGAATCATGGAGGGAGGGGCTGTGAGTATGGATCTGCCAACAATCACGCGGCTCATCCAGGGCGAGGTGGGCACCAAGCGCGATGGAAAGTTCGGATCGGTGACGGCTGCGGCAGTGTTGGCCGCGCTTCAAGCCCGGCACATGGATTTTACCGAGACCAAGGAAGGCCCGGCCACCAAGGCCGAGTCGTTCGTCTTCGATGAGCGGAGTGAAAGCATTCTGGCGACGCTGGATGCGAAGGCGGTCCCGGCATTCCGCCGGTTCCTCGCTTTGGCCAAAGGCGTGGCCGCAACACTCGGTTGTGACTATGTGATGATTTCCGGGCACCGGACATGGGATGAGCAAAACGCGCTCTATGCCCAAGGCCGCACAAAACCCGGCGCGAAGGTGACCAACGCGCGCGGCGGATATTCATGGCACAACTTCGGCATCGCGGGTGATTGCGGCGTGTTCCAAGGCAAGCTCTATCTCGATGGCGGCAGTGCTGCGCAGAGGACGCTTGCCGAACGCGTGCATAAGGCATGCAGCCTGGTTGCAGATGAGGCCGGGTTGGAATGGGGCGGTGATTGGAAGACTTCCAAGGATACGCCACACTACCACCTCGCACAGTTTCCAAGCACACCCACTGCCGGGCACCGCGCGGCCTACAAGGAAAGGGGGAGTGTGCTGTGAAACAGGCCCGCGATCTCTACGGCAAGCTGGCCGGCATGACGGATGCCGAAGCCATGGCCATGCTCACCAAGCTCAAAGGCCGCGAGATGGGCGCGCTCCATCACTACGCGATCGGACGTGAAGCAGGTGCCGAGCGCGAGCGCGTGCTGATCCTGATGGTCATGGCCGTCGGCATCAAAGGACTCAACAAGCTCGCCGACAAACATGACCGGCGCGTGAAACGGATTTTCTGATATGGACTTCTTGGCTTCTACCACAGGCGTTCCACCGGAAACGGTGGCGATCATCATCGCTGGACTCATCACCACGCTGATCGGCGGTGGATTCCTAGGGAAGAAGGTGAGCGATTCGACCAAGACCACGATCGATGGCCAGCCGCTGATGGTAAAGATGGCCGATGAGTTCGTGACACGGCGCGAGTTTGAATCGCTGGAGGGCCGCATGGCCAACGACGTGAAGGAAATGAAGGGGCTTTTCCGCGAAGCGGTCAGGACCATCGACGAGCGGGACAAAGTGCTGACCCAGGCCATCAAGGAATCGGCACAGAACGCCTACGACGGGCGGACCAAGATTTGGGAGCAAGTGAACGACCAGCGAGCCCGGCTGAAGAGCGTCGAGGATCGCCTGCCATCCAAACCATCAAATCGAGCCTGAAAAGACCATGCCACGTCCATCCAGAGTTTCCCCAGGCGAAGCCCGCAAGGCGGTGCGCGAGGTGCTGGCCGCCCAGGAAGGCGAGCCAATCGAAGAAGCGCAGCTTCTGGTCAAGGTGAACTACCTGGTCGGGGGCGGCATGGATTTCTCACAGCTCCGCGCCGCGATGGAGTGGAACCACCAGGAAGCCTTCATCCGCAGCGAATACGATGACGAGCTGGAAATCACGGCATGGTTCATCACGAAGGCGGGCATCAACCACGACAGGATCAAATGACCCATGGACGAACCAGAAGCGCATATCAGCTCTCCCCTGCAAAAACGTGCGGAAAAGGACCCGCAGTTTGCAGAGGAAATGTGGCGTTTCCGCCATCCGGAAGAGGGTGGCGAGAAGCTCACGCTGGAAGCGATCCTCGTAGAGTGTCCGCTGCGCTATGGAATTACGGTCGGATCGTTGGATACGCTTTCGCGTTTCTATCGCTGGCTCAAGGTCAAGCGCGAGGCACGGGAGAAGCGGGATGCCATCTACGCGATCAAGGAAGAGTTGTCGAAAGATCCGGAGATTTCCGAAGAGGAGCTGGAGAGAAAGCAGCGTATCATGTTCCTCACGGACAGTTGGGTTCAAAAGGATCCGAAAGTGTTCGAAGCGATGGTCCGGCTCAGACAGGGCGACAAATCCCTGGCGCAACGCGACAAGCAACTCCGGCAGCGGGACAAGGAGATCACGCAGCGAGAGAAGCTCGTGCAACAGAGCGAGCGGAAGCTGGCGATGCTGGAAGCGAAGGCCGCGCGTCTCGATGCGCTGGAAGCCAAGGCGAAGGAACTCAAACAGGGCGGCGGCCTGAGTGCCGAGACGCTGGAAATGCTGGAGGGCCAACTCAAGATCCTGTGACACGGAAATCGCCAGAGCATGCGCGAGACTTCAAAGGCCGCGCGAAGAACATCCCGGAGCGGGACTTGTTCATGCTGGCCTATCAGGAACGCTGGATCAAAGACCCGGCGATCATGAAACTGATGGAGAAGAGCCGGCGAGTGGGAATTTCCTACGGATCGAGCTACGAGGATGTGCGCTATCACGCACAGGCGGAAAGCCGCTTGCAGACATGGGTGAGCAGCCGCGATGAACTTACGGCCCGCCAGTATGTGCGGGACTGCATGGGCTTCGGCAAAGTGCTGCACCTGGCCGCCCTGCAATGTGGTGAGACCGTGCTGCTGGATGACAAGGGCCAGCAACACACCGCGCAGACGATCCCGTTCCCGAATGGCACGGTGCTCAACTCGCTTTCATCAAACCCGGATGCGTTCGCCGGCCGCGGCGGCCGCGTGAAGCTGGATGAGTTCGCACTGCGGAAGGATCCCGGCATGGTCTATGCGATCGCAGGCCCAACCATCGACTGGGGCGGCAGCCTGGCAATCATCTCCACACACCGCGGGTCCAAGAACTATTTCAACACGCTGATCCGGGAGATCAAAGAGAAGGGAAACCCAAAGCGATTCTCATATCACCGGGTCACGCTGCAGGACGCGCTGGACCAGTGTTTCCTCTGGAAACTCCAAACCAAGCTCAAGGAGGGCGACCCGCGCCTGGACATGGACGAGGCCGACTACTTCACCTACCAGCGCAGCCGCGCGCGTGATGAGGAGACCTTCCAACAGGAATACATGTGCGTGCCGGCCGATGATGCCAGCGCCTTCATCGAATACGCGCTCATCGACGGCTGCTGCACCAAGGAAGGCGAACAGTGGGAATGGACGCTGGAGGAAGCCCGCAAGCGCGTGGCCGCCGGTGCGACACTATACGCCGGCATCGACATCGGACGCCACCATGACCTGACCTCGCTGGTGATCCTGGAGAAAGTGGCAGGCGTGTATTTCCTCCGGCACCGCATCGACCTCGTGAAGGTGATGTTCTCGCATCAAGAAGCGGAGATCTATCCGTGGCTGGAAATCTGCCGCCGCGTGTGCATCGACTCAACCGGCCTCGGCATGCAGTTCGCGGAGCGCGCCGGCCAGCGTTTCGGGAACAAGGTGGAAGGCGTGAATTTCACTGCCGCGGTGAAAGAGGATCTGGCCTATCCGGTTCGGAGCGCGTTCGAGGATGGAGCGATCCGCATCCCTTTCGGCGATGACAAGCTCATCTCGGACATCCGCAAGATCCGCAAGGAGACCACCGCCGCCGGAAACATCCGGTTCGTGGCGGACAGCGACGACGAGGGTCACGCTGATAGATTCTGGTCACTCGCTCTCGCAATTCACGCCGGCAAAACCGTCACCCGTCCACTGGAATGCATCCTATGCTGACACCCCTAAAAGACCGGATTTTGAAAAGGCCGCCCAGAATCGATTCTACGGGGGGGGTGTTTCCGGGTGCGGTCGTTACGCGTCCCGGCTCGTCCGGCGCGCTGCGCGAGGTCTGCAAGGGGTTTGCGGGCAAATCTGGAACCGACGCTTCAAAAAAAGGCGACCCGGTTACTGAGTCATCCGGGAAAGGGGGTGTTCGGTGAATTTCCGGCAGGTCATTTCCCGGCTGCCAGGGATCGGTGCCATGGTTGCCCGATCGCTGGGCTGGCAGCAGGCCATGTTCGGCGATTTGATGAATGGCGGAAGCTCGACCACGGGCGATCTTACCAGGGCGTATGCCAAGAGCGCCTGGGTGCGCAGCGCGATCGGCTTCGTGGCGGCACCCATCGCGATGCGGCCGTTGATCTTCTCGCGCGACAAGCGGGGCGGCGACATGGTGATCGACGACGCGGCACTCACGAAATTCTGGGAGCGGCCGGCCCGCGACTGCACGGGCATCATTAACCGCCAGGACTTCATGGAGGCCACGGTGGGCTTGCTCAAGCTCAAGGGGCAGTGCTTCTGGATCATGGATGATACGTGGTTGACGCCGCGCGCCAAGAAGACTCCGCTGATCCTGGCCAAACCGGACTCGATGCACGCGATGATCGAAGACGGCGAGCTGATAGGCTGGAGCTACAGCGACAAGTGGGGCGGCAAATCCGGACTCATCACCGAGCAGGTGATCCACTTGAAATTCTGGAACCCATACCATGACTGGATGGGTCTCTCGGAATGGGAGGGCGCGATGATCGCGGCCGAGAGCGACTACGCCGGCGGCGTGTTTGCGCGGAACCTTGCGAAGAACAACGGCGACCGCGGGCCATACGTCATCGGCAAGGGCGGCCAGTTTTCCGATGATCAGATCAAGCAGGTCTCCGCTCAACTGAGGCAGAAGCGCGAGCTGGGCCGCCGCGGCGAATTCCGCGCCGCCTTCCTGCCCGCCGACGTGGACGTGAAAGAGCCGGGCGTGAATGCGGTGGACTCGGCGTTCGTGACGCAGCGCCTGGAAAACCGCAAGGAGATCTACGCCGCGTTCGGCGTGCCGCAAAGTTTCGCGGATGCACAGGCGAGTTATAGTATCGGCTCGGCGAGCGATCGCTTCCGTCTGATCGAAGACACCTGCATGCCGCTGGCCGCGAAGATCGCGGACGGCATGGAAGTGGTGAGCCAGCGCTTCCTCGGCACGCGCGAGACGGTGTTCGTGGAGTTCGATTGGGACAGCCACTCCACCATGCAGCAAGTGCGCGCCGAGCGTTTCGAGACGGCGGCGAAGGCCGTGAACATGGGCATGCCCTGGAAAACAGCGGGCGAGTATTTCCGGCTCCGGCTACCGCGGTTCCCCGGCGACTCGGTGGGTAGGATTCCATTCAACCTAACAGAGATTGAGAATCCAGAGGCCAGAGACCAGATACCAGAGGTTGGTGAAGTGGAAGAAGTCGATCCGGTGGCGGACTTGGAGAAGGTTTTTGCAGCTTACTCGCAGCACTCTTGCAAGGGCCATGCGGGCGAGGTGCAGCCGAAGGCGGTGAGCGCGAAAGCGCTGGCGACCTGGAAGCGGGTGCGTGCCAGGCGCGAGGCGTGGGAGAAGAAGTATGCGAGCCGCATCCGCCGGCACCTGATGGATGCGCGCGGTGAGACGCTGCGCAAGATCGCGGCCGCCGGTGAGGTGAAGGCGGTGGGTAAGAGCGTGGATGTGCTCTCGCTGATCTTCGATCTGGATGCCTGGCTGAAAGATTGGATCAAGGGGCTGGGGGCCACGGCACGAGCGGCGATCGAGGCCGCGGGCGCGGAGCTGTGGAGCGAGGAGCTGGGCCGCGACGATGCGTTGACAATGCCGGCCGCAGAGACGCTGGAAATTCTGCGGGTGCGCGAGAACCGCATCAAGGATGCCGGCACCAAGGTATGGGAAGCGATCAAGAGCGAGCTGGAAACCGGCATCGAGTCCGGCGAGACCATGGATCAACTCGCGGAACGCGTGCGCCGGAAGTTCGGCGGCATGGACAAGGGCCGGGCCATGGTGATCGCGAAGACGGAAACCACGGCAGTTTATGAAGGCGGGCGGGACATCGTGTTCAAGGCGGCCGGCGTGCAATGGACGCAGTGGCTTACCAGTGGCCTGGGCAACGAGCGCATGACGCACCTGGCGGCCAACGAACAGATCCAGGCCATCGAAGACAAGTTCCTGGTGGGCGGCTACGAGCTGGCCTACCCCGGCGATCCCGAAGGCCCGCCGCAGGAAGTGATCAACTGCAACTGCGTGCGCATCGCCGTGAGCAGCCCGGAAGGCGGCGACGATGGCGAGGATTTCAACAACGACGACACGATTCCCTACTGATTTTTAATCATGGCTGAAAACTGCACACCCGCTCCTGATGAGGATCTCGCACTCCTCCTGGAGAATCTTGCATCCACCATTCGCACGCCCGCACCCGTCGTCGGTGACGCGAAACCCGTCGTCGCCTGGCAAGGCGGTAAGCGCTGGCTCGTCAAGGAACTGCTGCCACTGATCCCGGCGCACAAAATGTATGTCGAACTCTTCTGCGGTGGCGGCGCGCTGCTGTGCGCGAAGACTCCCTCGGCCGCCGAGGTCATCAACGACAAGAATAGCGAGCTGGTGAACCTCTATCGGATCGTCAAATATCATCTTCCGGCGCTGTTTGAGGAACTCGACTGGTGCCTGAACTCCCGCGAGGAGTTCAACGCGTTCAAGCAACAGCGCGGCCTCACGGACATTCAACGCGCGGCCCGCTGGTTCCTGCGGATGAAGAATGGCTTTGGTGGCAGCGGAGAACACTTCGGCCGTGGTCGTCTCGGTGGCGGTGCCGCCCATTCGTCCAAAGCCAATCGCCTGGCATTGTTGCGAGCGCTCAACACCCGCCTCGACAAAGTGGTGATCGAAAATCTCGATTGGATGGAATGCGTTCATCTCTACGACTCGAAGCAGGCCGTGTTCTTCTGCGACCCGCCCTACACCACCGGCGCTGCGCACTACGGTGCTTGGACGATTGATGACCTGGCCGACTTCCGAGAGCGGGGCCTCGATCAAATGAAGGGCACCTGGATACTGACCATCGACGACACGCCCGCCAACCGCGGCCTGTTCAAGGACTGCTTCATCAAGTCCTACACCCGCAAGAACGGGATTTCCCACAAGTCCGGGGAAAAGGCCTCCGAATACCACGAGCTGATCATCCGGCCGCGCGACGGCCGGCACAAACGCTGAAGCAACAATCCAACCATCTCCCATCATGAGCAAGAACACACTCCGCCGCGCATTCGACGTGGAAGTCAAAATCATCGACAAGGACGCGGGCCTCGTGGACTACGTCGCAAGCAACGAAACGCTCGATTGTTACAACGAGGTGGTTTCCGCGCGCGGCTGGCGATTCACGCGGTTTGCGAAAAACGCGCCCTTCGTGGACAGCCACAACTATTGGAGCATCGACAAGCAGCTCGGCAAGGTGGTGAGTGCCACGCTGCAGGGGCGCGACCTGGTCGAGCGGGTGCAATGGGCGAAGGACGTGGAGGAAAACAAGCTCGCGCAGCTCGGCTGGAAGATGACCATCGGTGGATTCCTCAAGGCGGTATCGGTGGGCTTCATTCCGGTGCGCTACGTGCGCAACGGCGCGGATGGCTGGACGCAGGCACTCCAGGAGCTGGGCATCAAGCCGGAGGATGCGGCCGCGATCCGCTACATCTACCTGGAGCACGAGCAGATCGAGCTGAGCGCCTGCATTATCGGGGCGAATCCGGACGCGCTGGCGAAGTCTTACGATGCCGGCTGCGTGAAGGACGCGGATCTGGCGGCCGTCGGCTTCACGGATGACGACATGAGCTTTCTCACCATCGCAGGCAAGGCGCTCGACAAGCCGGACCTCGACGAACTGACCCGCAGCCTGATCGCGCGGGAGATGGGCCGGATCACCGGCCGCAACCAATCTCAGGACAGCAACACGCACCACACCAGCAACTCCGCAGGCAAGCCCGGCGGCGCGGAGATTGCCGAGCGCCAGGCAGCGGAGCGGAAGGCATTCCTGGGAGACCTGCAAAAAGCCCTCAGACTCTGAGGCACTGTTTCACATCAACACACATCATCATGAACAAATACAAAAATCACGTGGCCAAGCGCCGCGCATTCGAATCATCCATCGGCCGCTGGGTCTTTGGCTTGCTGGGCCTCATCGGCGTCCTTTCACTCTGTGGTGTCTTCGGCGATTCCGCGCACGGCGGAGTGGCCATGGCCGCTCTGCCGTTCCTCGGCATCCGTCCGCTGATCTGCGAGGAGTTCGGCGGTGGTGAAGGCGGCGGCGGTGCCGCGCTTTCCACCAAGGACTTCCAGGACAAGGTCCTATCGACCGTGAAGACGATCAAAACGGACCAGGAGAAGCTGCTCACCAACTACGACAACCTCGACAAGGAAACGAAGAAGACCTTCGAGGAACTCACCAAGGTCAAGAACCAGTTCGAGGGCTACGACGCCGAGTTCAAGAAGATCGACCTACTCGTCAAGAAGCTGCAGGTGCAGTTGGCACTGGAAGGCCGCATGGCCAACGGTGGCAACTCGCTGAGCCTTGGCCAGCGCACCATCCGCGACAAGGAAACGGCCAAGTCCGTCTTCGGCCAGATCGCGCTCGCCGTTGGCCGTCCGGACATCGCCGCCAAGGCCCTGGGTGAGGACACCTCGCCTGGCAGCACGATGATCAATGACCAGCTCGCCGCGGACATCTACGACAGCCTGCTGCGTTACGGTGCATGGGCGACGCTTGGTGTGCGGCCGGTCGGCACGAAGAACACCAAAATCCCGGTCAAGACCGTGCGTCCCGTGGCCAACTTCATCCTAACAGAAGGCGGCACCATCAGTGACGACACCAACAAGGCCGGCACCAGCGTGACCTTGGAAGTGGAAGTCATCGCCGTGCTGCTCAACGTCTCCCTGCAGTTGCTTGAAGACGGCGAGTATGACGTGGTTGCCGACATCCTCGACGACTTCATCGAAGCCGTGAACTTCCGTTGCGATTTCGCGGCCTTCCAAGGCACGGGCGCGGCGGATGCCACCCATGGCGGCGTGACCGGTCTGTTCAACTTCGGCACCGCGGCGACCGCCACGGCGACCCGCACGACCATCGCGGCCACGAAGTATGACGATTGGCTCAAATGTCTCACCACCGTGGACGCCGCGGTTCTCAGCCGCCCGGCCCGTTGGTGGATCCACCCCACGTTGCTTGCGGCCGCCATCGGCGTCCAGGACAGCAACGGCCGCCCGATCTTCCAGACCGCTCTGGAAGCACCGAGCGCCGGCGGCATCATGAACTTGTTCGGCTTCCCGGTGACCATGGTCGGTGCCGCGCCTTCCACGAACGCCGCGTCCGCAAAGGTCGCCGCCTTCGGTGATCCGCGCGCCTACGCCGTGGGCATGCGGAAAGGCTTCACCTTCGAGGCCAGCGACCAAGCGCGCTGGACCACGCTGGAACGTTCCTTCCGTGGACACTGCCGTTTCGACGGCGTGGGCGCGAAAGCCTCCGCCCTCTCCGTGCTCACCCTGCCTGCTGCGTAACCATAACTGTAGCGGCGGTCTGCGACCGTCGCAGGTCAATGACCGCCGCTACCCATCCCATCCAACATCATGGCCAAGAAAACCAACACAGTGTTTGTCAAAGTCACCGGGCAACCCATCTGCGAAGATGGCGTCCACTACGCGAAGGACGAAACCTTCGAGACCACTCCGGAGCGAGCCGAAGCACTCGGCACCCTGGTGGAAATCACCACCGCGCCGGCCGTCAACAAGGAGGCTGACACCCCGACTGAATAACAACCCGCGTTCTCACGAACGCGCCTACCACACCCAACCATGCTCAACGCCGGATTCACCACGCTCGAAACGCTCAAGTCCCGCCTCCTGCCGGAGGCGGCGCGGATCGATACGACGTATGATTCGGCGTTGAGCCAACTTGGGCTGGCGATCGCGCGGAGATTTGAAGCGCACTGCGCGCGGAAGTTTGACCGCCTGGTCGATGCCGTGGATGAGTTTTCCGCATGGACGATGGCGGTGGTTTTGCGCCGATACCCCGTTGAGGAAATCACCACAATCCAGCTCCGGGGCTACACCGGCGCGCTGGAAAATTGCGAGGCGGATTACTCCAAAGATGAATCCTGCGGCTTGATCGATTTCCATATCCCTCCCGGCACGCGTCAGGACCGGCTGGTGATCACCTACACCGGCGGCTACTGGCTGGATGCAGAGGATGGCGTGGCAATGCCTGCCGGCGCGACGCCGCTGCCGGAGGATCTGCTGGAACTGTGGATCGCCGAGGTGCAACTGCATGCCGAAGCGCGTGGCACGTTCGAGGCCGTGGGCCTGCGTGCGCAAAAGGACGCCGACAAGGCAAAGCTCACGAACGGCCTGTCCGAAGACGCCGTGGACGGACTGAGAAGCTACCGCCGGTTTTCCGGCGAATGACATCATGAAACTTTCCATCACCCTCACCAAAGACGAGAGCGCCGCGCTGCTGGGGCTCAAGGATGGCGCGGCGCGCCTGGTGAGGCCGCTGGCCCGCGCCTGGGGCCAGGCATCGCAAGAGGTGCTGGGCCGCGCGGTGAAGAACCGCTTCACGGGGCGCGGGCCGTTTCCAGTGAGTCAGAACAAACTTGGCGTGGTGACCAACCGGCTGCGCAAGAGCATGCGCTCCACCGCCGCGACGGTGGAGAGCACCGGCAACATCGTTTCCAACATGGGAAGCAATGTCTCTTACTACGCACCGCACGAGTTCGGATTCCGAGGCCGCGTGCAAGTGCAGGGGCACACTCGCCGCGGCGTGGCGCAAGATAGACGAACATCTCGCGGCCGGGTGTCGCGCGCGGAAATCAACTCCCAGAAGGTCCGGATACTGGTCCGAGGCCGCAGGAACTTCTCCTATGTGAAGCCTCACTCCCGCCGCATGAACATCCCCGCGCGCCGCCCGCTCGGTGCTGAGCTGGACCGGCCGCAGACGCGCCTCACCTTCACCCAGAAAATGAAAGCCGTGCTCAGAGCCGTGCTGAAACCGAAGTCATGAGTGCCGACCCTATCCAACAAGACGGCGAGTTCTATCCGGACGCGCTCGATCCGATGCTCTCCGCGATCCGGCAGAGCCTGGTGGAAGCCGGCACCGGCACCGCGCCTGCAGGCTGGGCGGCCGATCAATGGGCCGCACTTGCCGAGTTCGGAGACAACCAATTGACAATCGTGAAGCCTGATGATTCCGATGAAGAGATCGACAGCATGATCAAAAAAGCGATGGGCCGCACACACGGGCTGAGCGTGCTGATCTTCACCGGCAGTGGTAGGAATCCGGACGCCTCAGCGCCGGGCCCGCGCGTGACGCTGGACCTGGAAATGCAGCTCTTCGTTTCCACTCGGATACGTGGCAAGGCCGCGCGCTCCGCGCTGGCGCTGCTCGGCGCTTTGGCCAAGTTCTACCACCATTCCCAGATCCGCGTCTCCGGCTTCCCCTGGTATGAGGAGCTGCGATTCACCGGCTTCGATCCGCTGCCGGACCCGGATTTCACCGCTTACGAGCTGCACATCGAACGCGAATTTCAACTTTGACCATGAACAAGAACCAAGATGCCGCCGCGGACGGCCAAACAACCGCCCCTCAAAAGGAGGCTGCACAGCCTCTGCAACTGCACTGCAAGGTGCTCGTCAACGGCATGCTCTACGCGGATGCCCATCACGCCAAGGGGAAGCTTCTCAGCATCCCCAGGGACAAGGCCGAATTCCTCGCGGGTATGAAACCGCCCCATGTGGAAATCCTCGGCGTCAAGTAAACCACCCACCATCAACCATCAAATCATAACATTATGAGCAAACTCGCCCTATCCGCCGAACTATTTGCCGGCGCTCTCATCTACATCGCCGAGTATGGCGCTGCCACCTCGGATGCTGTCACCAAGCCCGCCAGCAATTCCGCCCTCTGGAAGGAACTCGCCGCCTGCGAAAGCATGAAGCCGAAGGCCGTGAAATTCACGGAAGAGGCGGACGTGCCAAGCGCCACCGGCTGGGAACAACAGAAGCGGGAATACACGCTCGCCGACATGTTTGAAGTCGTAACCCGCGAGACCACGGAACTCTATCAGCGCCTGCAGTTCGGACTCGAAGACGCGGTCACGCCGGGCACTCCGCAGACGCCGTTCGTGACGGTGGACCGCAAGGTGACCGCGTGGATCAAAGTGCAACTCCGCCAGCACATCGGCACCGACCGCTACGTGCTGGACTTCTACGGAGACGTCCGCGTGCTCGGCGATCCGCCGGCTGCAGAGAAGGCCACGCAGAAGCCGAACCTGGAACTCTACGTCCGCCGCGACACGCTGCTCAACGCCTTCGACATCCCGGCGTGAGTTAAATACTGAAATGCTGAAACGCTGAAAAACTCACGCCATGCCAGCCGATCCCATCCTCGCCGCCGCTGCCGGGAATCTCTCCCCGGACGCTCCTGGTCTCACGACCGGAGCGAGCGGCGGGGATTTGGGACCGGCCGCGCCGGCTGCGCTGGTGCCGGCGGCTGGCGGCGGGTCATCCATC
>CBFGOB010000019.1:0-15830 GCA_965650215.1 uncultured bacterium
GGCCGGCGTCCCGCCCCAGACCGAGACCGTCTGGCGCCAAGCCACCAAATACCACGTCCCGCGCATCGTGTTCGTCAACAAGATGGACCGCACCGGCGCGAACTTCGACAACGTCTTCTCCGAGATCAAAGAAAAGCTTGGCGCCAATGCGGTCAGGATCCTGATTCCGATCGGCTGCGAAGACCAGCTCAAGGGCCAGATCGACGTGGTCAACCAGAAGGCGGTCTATTACTCCGACGACGATGTTTTCGGTTCGACCTATACCGTCAAGGAGCTCGAGGGCGAGCTCAAGGAACTTGCCGCCGCCGCCTACCAGGAACTGGTCAACGTGGTCGCCGATGTCGACGATATCGTCGCCGAAAAGTTCCTGCTCGAGGAGGAGGTCACCCGCGAGGACCTCAAGAATGGCATCCGCCGCGCGACCATTGCCAACAAGCTGGTTCCGGTTGCCGGTGGTTCCGCCTTCAAGAACAAGGGCGTTCAATACCTGCTCGATGCGGTCATCGACTACCTTCCGAGCCCGCTGGACATTCCCGCCGCGGTCGGCATGAACCCTGACAACGATCAGGAGAAAATCGAGGTTCCGACCACCGACAACGGCAAATTCACTGCCCTCGCGTTCAAACTCTGGGCGGACAAGTTTGTCGGCAAGCTGGTTTTCTTCCGGGTCTACTCCGGCGTCATCCGCAAGGGCGACATGATTTACAACCCGCGCACCCGCCGCGCGGAGCGCGTCGGCCGCCTGATCCAGATTCAGGCCAACGAGCATAAGGACATCGACGCCTGTTACTCCGGCGACATCGCCGCCATGGTCGGACTGAAGAATGTCACCACCGGCGACACCCTCGCCGAGCCCAAGCACGACGTCGTGCTGGAGCCACCGACTTTCCCCGAGCCGGTCATTTCGATGGCCGTCGAGCCCAAGACCAAGGCCGATCAGGAAAAGCTCGCCATGGCGCTCGTCCGCCTCTCCGAGGAAGATCCGACCTTCATGGTCAAGACCGACGAGGAGACCGGCCAGACGATCATTTCCGGCATGGGCGAGCTCCACCTCGAGATCATTGTCGACCGCCTCAAGCGCGAATTCAAGGTCGAGGCCAACACCGGCGCGCCGCAGATCGCCTACCGCGAAACGATCACCCAGGCCGCCGGCGGCGAAGGCAAACTGGTCAAGCAGTCCGGTGGCCGCGGCCAATACGGCCATGTCATCCTCTCGATGCGCCCGAACGAAAAGGGCAAGGGCCTGACCGTCGAAAACAAGGTGGTCGGCGGCACGATTCCCAAGGAATACATCAATGCCGTCATCAAGGGCGTCAACGAAGCGATGAGCAACGGCATCATCGCCGGCTACCCGGTGATCGATGTCCATGTCGACATTCTTGACGGTTCCTACCACGACGTCGACTCCAACGAAAACGCCTTCACAATGGCCGCGATTTTCGCCATGAAGGACGGCTTCCGGAACGCCAAATCGATTTTGCTGGAACCCATCATGGCCGTCGAAGTCTCCACTCCGGACGACTATCAGGGCGACGTGATGGGGGATCTGAGCCGCCGCCGCGGGCAGATCCAGAACACCGAATCCAAGGGTGCGCTCTCGATCGTGCACGCCAATGTCCCTCTCAAGGAAATGTTCGGCTACTCCACAGCCGTCCGGACCCTCTCCTCGGGCCGAGCTTCGTATGCGATGACACCGTCACATTTCGAGCAAGTCCCAACCAATATTGTCGAAGAGATCGTAAGCGACCGCTTAGGCTGATCACTCGCCCTGTAGAACCACCACGTAAACCGTTACCCAACCTCCCTCCTCCACCATTATGGAAAACCAGAAGATCCGCATCCGCCTGCGCGCTTTCGACCACCGCGCCATCGACCGCTCCGCCCAGGAAATCGTGGAGACCGCAAAGCGCACCGGCGCCCGTGTCGCCGGCCCGATCCCGCTTCCGACCCGCATCGAGAAATTCAGTGTCAACCGTTCGGTTCACGTGAACAAGAAGTCCGCCGAGCAATTCGAAATCCGCACCCACAAGCGCCTGCTCGACATCGTCGATCCGACCGCCCGCACGGTCGACGAGCTCAAGAAGCTCAACCTCCCCGCCGGCGTCGACATCACGATCCGCATCTGAGCCGCCGTCCGATCCCACCCCACGAACCTTTCCAACCTTTACCTTTCATTACCATGTCACTCGGCCTCCTCGGCAAAAAAATCGGCATGACCCGCTTGTTCGATGAAGAAGCGCGCGCCATGATCCCCGTGACCGTCATCGACGTCTCCGGCAACACCATCCTTCAGACCAAGACCCCCGAAAAGGACGGCTACAGCGCCGTGCAGGTGGGTTACGACGACCAGAAGGAACAGCGGGTCAACAAGCCCGACCTCGCCCGCTTCAAAAAGGCCGGCTCGGCTCCCAAGCGCCACATCCGTGAGTTCCGCTTCGAAACCGGCGCCGCCCTCCCGGAGGCCCACAGCGGTCTCGAAACCTTCAGCGCCGGCCAGTGGGTCGACGTGATCGGCCTCTCGAAGGGCAAGGGCTTCCAAGGTGCGGTCAAACGCCACGGATTCGGCGGTCTCAAGATGACCCACGGCTCCATGATGCACCGCCGGACCGGCGCCATCGGTTGCCGCTCCACTCCGGGCCGCGTCTGGAAAAACCAGAAGATGCCCGGTCACATGGGCACCACCCGCACCACCGTGCAAAACCTCAAAGTCGTCGCCGTGCGCCCTGAAGATGGCGTCATCCTCGTCTCCGGAGCGATTCCGGGCACGAAGGGTAGCTATGTCACCGTGCGCGCCGCCAAGAAAAAGAACGCCTGATCCCAAGGCCATCGATTAACTCTCAAGATCCAAAGTCATGTCCGCAAAAGCACTCACCGTTGAAGACGCCCAGGCCGCCAACATGGTCCTGGTCGGCCCGGAGAAAGGCCGCCAGGCCGTTCACGATCTCGTGACCGCCTATCGCTCCAACCGCCGTTCCGGCACCGCCCACAGCAAAACCCGCGGCGAAGTCTCCGGCAACAACAAGAAAATCTACAAGCAGAAGGGCACCGGCAACGCCCGTCACGGCGATAAGCGCGCCCCGATCTTCGTCGGTGGCGGCGTGGTCTTCGGCCCCCGCAACACCCGCGACTACTCGAAGAAGGTTTCCAAGACCGTGCGCAAGCTCGCGCTGCGCCGCGTGCTCGGTGACCTCGTCCGTGGCGAGAAGATCAAGGTGGTCGACAGCTTCACTGTCGCCGATGCCAAGACCAAGTCCTTCGTTGCCGCGATCCACGAGGTCGCCGCTCCCGGCAAAATCCTCATCGTTTCCAATTCCTTCGACGAGTCCACCTACCTGGCCGCACGCAACGTGTCCTGGGTCCAGCTGGTCACGGGAGCGGAAGTCAATGTCGAGCAGCTCCTTCTCGCCAACACGGTGATCGTGGTGGGCGACGCTCTCCAAACCCTCGCGCAACGCAGCGCCTGAACCCCGGACCCCCGATTGAGATCATGAAAGACATTTACCAGGTCATCAAAAACGTCCGACTCACCGAGAAGGCCAGCCTTCTTCAGGAGACGAACAACGAAGTCACCCTCGAAGTCGACCGCAGCGCCAACAAGTTCGAGATCAAGCAGGCGGTTGAGCAGATTTTCGGCAAGAAGGTCGTCGCTGTCCGCACCTCGAACAACGAAGGCAAAATGCGCCGCAAACGCCGTGCCGATGCCGGCCGCACCAGCAAATGGAAAAAAGCCATCGTTCGCCTGAAAGCCGGCGAATCGCTCGATCTCGTCTGAGCAACCGCAGGGTTGCCCCACCCATAACCACTCACCGTCCCGCGAAGTCATGCCACTGAAGAACTTCAAGCCCAACACCCCGTCCGCTCGCTACAAGAATCTCCCCAGTTTTGAGGAGATCACCAAGAGCAAGCCCGAGAAGAGCCTTCTCACGCCGCTCAAGCGCAGCGGCGGCCGCAACAACACCGGCCGCATCACCTGCCGTCACATCGGAGGTGGCCACAAGCGCCACTACCGACTGATTGACTTCAAGCGCTCGAAGAAGGACGTCCCGGCCACCGTCCTCGGAATCGAATACGATCCCAACCGCACCTGCCGCATCGCCCTCATCCAGTATGCGGATGGCCAGAAGTCCTACATCCTTGCCCCGCTCGGACTGCAGGTCGGCCAAACCGTCGTCGCTGGCGACAACGTCGCGCCGAAGACCGGCAATGCGATGCCGCTGAGCGCCGTTCCGCTCGGAACCAACATCCACAACATCGAGTTGGTCCCCGGCAACGGTGGCAAAGTCGCCCGTGCGGCTGGCCAATTGGCCGTGCTCTCCAACCGCGATGGCGGATGGGCGCTGGTCAAGATGCCTTCCGGCGAGATCCGTCGCTTCAATGAGCGCTGCTTTTGCACCATCGGCCAGGTCGGCAACCGCGACCACATGAACGAAACTTCCGGCAAGGCGGGCCGTTCGCGCTGGCAGGGCGTCCGTCCGACCGTCCGCGGCATGTGCATGAACCCTGTCGACCACCCGAACGGTGGTGGTGAGGGCAAGTCGAAGTCCGGTGGTGGCCGTCAGCACCTCCTCAGTCCATGGGGCCACGCCAAGGGCCAGAAGACCCGCAACCGCAAGAAGACCACCGCGGTCTACATCGTCGAGTCCCGCCACAACAAGAAGTAATCCCTGTCCGCAACCTAACGCACATCCATTATGCCACGTTCCCTCAAGAAAGGCCCATTCGTCGATCAAAAGCTTCTCGCCAAGATTGATGCCATGGCTGCTGCCGGTGCGAACCGCAAGCCCATCAAAACCTGGAGTCGCAAGTCGATGATCACCCCCGACTTTGTCGGCCACAACTTCGCGGTCCACAACGGCAAGACCTTCGTGCCCGTCTACGTCACCGAAAACATGGTGGGTCACAAGCTCGGCGAATTCGCGCCGACCCGCATTTTCCGCCAGCACGGCGGCATCGGCAAGAAGTAAGCCCTTCCGGATCCCGACGTTCATGCGCCCTTCGCTCCATCTCCGCTCTGCTGCCGCCGCCTTCGGGCTGCTGGCCGGCGCGGGATTGTGCTTTGGCCAGGAAGCGGATGCCGGCCAGCTCCATCAGGAGATCGCACGGCTCCAAGCCCAGAACCGCAACCTTCAGCGCAGTCTGGCGGAAGCCAACCGCGCCGAGAAGGAAGCCGCCGAGCAGCTCGCCCAGGTGCGCACCCGTCTCGAGGCTCTTGGCAAGAACCTGCTCGATGGCGGCGATGAGCGCCTGATCCAGGCTGCCGCCGATCTCGAGATCGCCAATGAACGGATCCAGAAACTTGAAAGCATCAGCACCCGGATGATGGGCTCGGTCGGCAATTACCTCCGCGAGGCGGTGGTGTCCGACCCCGAGTCCCGGATTCAGGTCGAAACCTCACTAAGAGAGCTTGACGCTGTCCTCGGACTGCGGCAGAAGCCCCGTCCCGATGTGCGGACCGGCTCGCTGCAGCAGGCCCGCATCGTCAGCCTCGATCAGGAAAGCGGCATGCTGGTTCTCAACATTGGCGAAAGCCAAGGCGCGAGAATCGGCATGAGCTTCCGCCTCGTCCGCGGGCAAGAGCCCTACGGCAGAGCCATTCTCGCCGACGTCCGCAAGGGCGTCAGCGGCGTTTTTGTCGAATCCATCGACAAGGATGCTGAAACCACCCCACGCCCCGGCGATCTCGCCATCCTCGAAACACAAGCCACAGCGCAGTAACCACTCACGCCCTTCTCTCCATGGAAGTCAAAAGCACCACCAAATACGTCCCCCTCTCGCCGAAAAAGGCGCGTGAGGTCGCCCGTGAAATCCAAGGCCTGCCGGTATCGAGCGCCCTCGACATCCTGACCTTCACGCCCAAGAAGGCAGCCCAATTGATCGGCAAGACGCTCAAGACCGCGATTGCCGATGCCGAGAACAACTTTTCCCTCGATAGCAGCACTCTCATGATCAAGGAGGCCGTGATCGGCTCCGCTCCGTCGATGCGCCGTTTCAAGGCCCGCGCCAAGGGATCCGCCAGCCCGATCATCCGCCGCAACAGCCACATTTCCATCACCCTCGTGGGCGCCGCTCCCGAGAAGAAGAAAACCGCACGCAAGTCGGTCTCCAAGAAATCCGAAGCCGCTCCCGCCGTCGCGGAAGAACAAGCCTAATCATTCTCTCCCAACTCCCTCAAGCATATGGGCCAAAAAGTAAATCCGATCGCATTTCGTCTCGCCGTCAACAAGGACTGGCGCTCCAAATGGTATGCCAACGGCAAAGATTACGCCGACAAGCTCCATCAGGACCTTGCGATCCGCACCTACCTCAAGGGCAAGCTCCAGAACGCCGGCCTCGCCCGCGTGGTTATCGAGCGCGCATGGAACAGCGTCCGCGTCACCCTTCACAGCTCGCGCCCGGGCCTGATCATCGGCCGCCAAGGCAAGGAAATCGAGGTGATGACCAAGGAAATCGGCGACCTTTGCAAGGAGTCGCAGGTCAAGATCGACATCGTTGAAATCCGCAAGCCGGAACTCGATGCCCAACTGGTTGCCGAGCAGATCGCCGTCCAACTCGAGCGCCGGATCAGCTTCCGCCGCGCGATGAAGCGTTCGATCCAGACCGCCATGGAGTTCGGCGCCGAAGGCATCCGCCTCCGTTGTGCCGGCCGCCTCGGTGGTGCCGACATCGCCCGTGCCGAAGGCTACCGCGAAGGCAAGGTGCCGCTCCAGACGCTGCGCGTGCCGCTCGACTACGGTTTTGCCGAAGCCCGCACCGTCTATGGCATCATTGGCGTGAAGTGCTGGATCAACAAAAAAGACGATGACGGTTCCCCGCGTCCCGATGGGGGTCGTGGTGGCCGTGGTGGCAACCGCGGTGGCGACCGTGGCGGCGACCGTCGCCCCAACAACCGCAACTGATCATCCCGAGCCTTTCAACAACTTTACAACCATTCACTCATAAGGAGGACTGAGCCATGCCCTTGATGCCCAAAAGAACCAAGTTCCGCAAAAGCCATCGCGGAAGCCGCGCGGGAAATGCCCAGAGCGGAACCACCGTCGCCTTCGGCGAATACGGCCTGCAATCCCTTGAACGCGGCTGGCTGACCAACCGTCAGATCGAAGCCTGCCGGATCGCCATCACCCGCTCCCTCAAGCGCAAGGGCAAGGTCTGGATCCGTATTTTCCCGCACAAGTCGATCACCTCGCGTCCGCCTGAAACCCGGATGGGTAAAGGCAAGGGCGCGGTCGACACCTGGGTGGCCGTGATCCGCCCCGGCAATGTGCTTTTCGAAGTTGGTGGCGTGACCGAATCCGCCGCCAAAGAAGCGATGCGCCTGGCTTCCTACAAGCTCGGCCTTCACACCCGCATGATCGGTCGCAACACCCACGCCTAATCCATCTCCCAACCCGTCTGAACCATGGCCAAAACGAAAGCCAAAGACATCAATCAACTGACTGCCGACGAACTGGCAGCCCGCCTCCGCGAACTGAAGCAGGAGGGGCTCAACCTCCGCTTGCAACAGGCAACCGGACAACTTGAGAACTCGGCCCGAATCCGCACCGTGCGCCGCGAGGCTGCCCAGGTGATGACGGCGATCACCGCCAAGAAAGGCTCCTAATTCCCAGCACCCTCTATCATCATGAGCGACAACTCCCAGGACGAAAAAGTCCACATTCGCAAAACCCGCGTCGGCGTGGTCATTTCCAACAAAATGGACAAGACCCTTGTCGTCGAGCACGTTGCCCGAGTTCCCCATCCCCGCTTCAACAAGATCGTGAAGCGCTCGAAGAAATACTACGTTCACGACGAGAAGGGCGAAGCCCAGATCGGCGACCGCGTCCGCATTGTCGAAACCAGGCCGCTCTCCAAACTGAAGCGCTGGAATCTCGCCGAAGTCCTTTCGCACTGAGCGAATTTCCCATTCCGAATCCCCAACTCCCACTTCTTCCTGCCATGATCCAAATGGAAACCATGCTCGACGTCGCCGACAACACCGGCGCACGCAGCGCAAAAATGATCGGTGTGCTCGGCAAACGCAGCCGCACCGCCTCGATTGGTGATGTCATCACCGCCCACGTCCGCGATTCCATTCCGACCGCATCCGTCAAAAAGGGTTCGGTGGTCAAGGCCGTCGTCGTCCGCACCGCAGCCCCGATCCGCCGCGAGGACGGTTCGATCCTGCGTTTCGACAACAACGCCATCGTGATCATCGACAAGGACAACAATCCCCGCGGCACCCGCATCTTCGGACCGGTGGCCCGCGAGCTCCGCGACAAGGCCTTCATGAAAATCGTCTCCCTCGCCCCCGAGGTGCTCTGATTCCCCAACCCCTGATTTCCCACTCCCATGAGCCGCATCAAGACCCACGTCAAAAAAGGCGACGAAGTCCAAATCATCACCGGCAACCACAAAGGCAAGCGCGGCACCGTGCTTGCGGTGGATGCCGCCAAAGGCCGTGTCACCGTCGAAGGTGGCCGCCCGCTCAAGAAAGCCACCCGTCCGACGGAGGCCGACCCTACCGGCGGCATCAAGACCATCGACGGCTCCATCCATATCTCCAACGTCAAGAAAGTGGGCTGAACCGGGCTTGCTTCCCATTCCGGAAGCAATCAGGTTCCCGCCCGCGCTTAAGCGCCCCAACCAACCGCGCTGACCCGCAAAACAATGAGTACACCAGCACTGAAAACACACTACCTCGAGAAGGTGGTTCCGGCTCTCAAGGAGAAGCTCGGATACAAAAACGCCCACCAGGTCCCGCGCCTGGAGAAAATCGTCGTCACTTCCTGCATGGGCAAGGCCCCAGACCGGAAAGTGGCCGTGGATGACGCCGTCATCGAGATCCAGAAGATCACCGGCCAGCGCCCGTCGATCACCTACTCGAAAAAGGCGATCGCAAACTTCAAGCTCCGCCAGGGCGAAGTCCTCGGAGCGCGCGTCACCCTGCGTGGCGACCGCATGTGGGAGTTCTTCCACCGCTTCATCCACATCACCGCGCCGAACATCCGCGACTTCCGCGGCATTTCGTCGAAATCCTTCGATGGCCGCGGCAACTACGCGGTGGGCATCCAGGACCAGTCGATCTTTCCGGAGATCGAACTCGACCAAATCAAGCGCCAGATCGGTTTCGACCTCATTTTCGTCACCACCGCCAATACCGACGCCGAAGGCCGTGCACTGCTCACCGAGCTTGGCATGCCGTTCCGCGATCTGAAAAAAGCCAACGAAGCACAGACGGCGACCGCCTGATCTGCCAACCCCAGAACATCTTAAAGCATTACCCCTATGGCAGTTCTTACCGACCCCATCGCTGATTTCCTCACGCGTTTCAAAAATGCGGCCCGCGCCGGCAAGGAGGATTTCACCGCCCCGTATTCCAAGATCAAGGCGGACATCGCCAAGATCCTCCAGGAAGAAGGATACATCTGGAATTTTGAAGTCGTGACCGGAAAAGTCACCGAGCTCAAGGTCAAGCCGCGTTTCGTGGACGGCCGCCCGGTCCTTACCGATCTCAAGCGTGTTTCCTCACCCGGCCGCCGCCACTATGTCGGCGCGGATGAAGTGCCGCGCGTCATGTCGGGCCTCGGCATCTCCATCCTTTCGACCTCGAAAGGCGTGATGTCCGGCGGCAATGCCAAGCGTCACAAACTCGGCGGCGAGCTCATCGCCCTCGTTTGGTAACCCCTCACTCGCGAAAGGAACCACATCATGTCACGAGTCGGACTCAAACCCATCTCCCTCCCCGCAAAGGTCGAGGTCAAACTGACCGGCAAGAGCGTCTTGGTCGAAGGCCCCAAGGGCAAACTCGACTTCACGCTGCCTGACGGCATCTCGCTCAAGGTCGAGGACGGCCATGTCGTCGTCACCCGCGCCACGGAAAAGCGCGAGCACCGCGCCCTTCACGGCACGGTCCGCAGCCTGGTCCAAAACATGATCCTCGGAGTCTCCCAAGGCTTCGTGAAGGATCTCGAAATCCACGGCGTCGGCCTGCGTGCCGCGGTCAAGGGCAAGGATCTCGATCTTTCGCTCGGCCGCTCGCACCCGCTCCTTCACCCGATCCCCGCAGGCCTCACGGTCACGGTGAACGAAAACACCAAGATCAAGGTGGAAGGCATCGACAAACAGCTCGTCGGGCAGTTTGCCGCCGAGGTCCGCGGTTACTACCCGCCCGAACCCTACAAGGGCAAGGGTGTCCGCTACGCCAACGAATACGTTCGCCGCAAGGAAGGCAAGAGCGTCGGCAAATAACCCCCAACCCTTCTGGCAACATGAGCATTATCAAACGCAAGACGATCCGCCAACGCATCCACAAGCGCATCCGCCGCAAAGTCAGCGGCACTGCCGAGCGTCCGCGCCTCGCCGTCCATTATTCGAACCAGCACATCTACGCCCAGGTCATCGACGACACCACCGGCAAGACCCTCGTTTCCGCGTCCACCATGGACAAGAGCTTCGAGAAGATCGCCTCCAATGTCGAAGGTGCCCAGCAGGTTGGCAAACTCCTCGCGGAGCGCGCCAAGGGCTCCAACATCAGCGCTGTGGTTTTTGACCGCGGTGGTCACCTCTATCACGGAAAAGTCAAAGCCCTCGCCGATGCCGCGCGTGAAGGTGGACTCCAATTCTAAGCACCTGAACAGCATTCATCATGGTAACTACTTCTGATAACGAAACCCCCGCTGCCGAAGCGGCCGCTCAAGAAACCGCAGCATCCGCACCGGACAGCTATCGTGGCCGTGGCGGCCAGGGTGGTCAGGGCGGCCGTGGCGGCCGCGGTCCTCGCCGTGAAGAGCGCCAGGCTCCGACCGATGCCGATGGCAACGAGATTTCCGAAAAGGTCGTCTTCATCAACCGCTGTGCGAAAGTGGTCAAGGGCGGACGCCGTTTCAGCTTCTCCGCGCTGGTGGTGTCCGGCGACAAGATCGGCAAGGTCGGCCTCGGCTTCGGCAAGGCCAACGAAGTCGCTGACGCGATCAAGAAAGCCAGCGAAGGAGCCCGCAAGGTTCTCAAGCCGATGAGCATTGTCGACGGCACGATCCCCCACGAGATCTACGCCGAATTCGGCGGCGGCAAGGTGCTGCTGAAGCCCGCCTCTCCGGGAACGGGGATCATCGCTGGTGGCGGTGTCCGTGCGGTGTGTGAGGCGGTCGGCATCCGCGACGTGCTCGCGAAATCGATGGGATCCTCCAACCACGCCAACGTGGTGAAAGCCACGATCAAGGCCCTGTCCCAACTGCGCACCCGCGACCAGGTGATGGCCGGCCGCGGCAGGAAGAAGAAAGAAAAGGCGATTTGATATTCGATATTGGATATTAAGGGAACACCTCAATATCCAATCACCCATTTCCTAATATCCATTTACTACTATGCAACTTCACAATTACAGCCCCAATCCTGGAGCCAAGCGCCGGACCAAGCGCCTTGGCTGTGGCGAGAGCTCGGGCCATGGCAAGACCGCCTGTAAAGGCAACAAAGGCCAGAAGGCGCGTTCCGGCAGCGGTACCCGCGTCGGCTTCGAGGGCGGCCAGATGCCGCTGCACCGCCGTCTGCCGAAGCGTGGCTTCAACAACTTCGACTTCCGTGATGTGGTCGGTGTCGCCAATGTCGGCGATCTCGACGCGCATTTCGAAGCCGGTGCGCTGATCAACGAGGAGTCCCTCCGCAAGGCGGGCCTGCTCAACGGCCGCTGCGACAAGGTCAAACTGCTTGCGGATGGCGTTGTCGAAAAAGCCTTCACCGTCGAGGTCGACAAGGTGAGCGCTGCCGCCCGCGAAAAGATCGAAAAGGCCGGTGGCACCGTCAAGGCCTGAGCCTTGCCGCTTCCTCCACCTGATCTCCTGTTTTCCCGGTGAGGAAGCGCTTGTGCGCTTCCTCGCTGTGCATAAAAGCCTCACGACTTTCCCAGCCTTACTTTTCCTCTCATGATTTCCGCCTTTACGAATACCTGGAGAATTCCGGAACTCCGGGACCGCATCCTGTTCACGCTTGCGCTGATCGTCATCATCCGGCTCGGGGTTCACGTCACCCTTCCCGGCGTGGATGCCACGGTCATCAGCGCGTGGATGAACGACCTCCGCAACCAGGACCCGACGAGCAACACCGGCGGTATCGCCGCGATTCTCAACGTGTTCGCCGGCGGTGGCCTCGAGAAAGCCGGCATCTTCGCCCTCGGCATCATGCCTTACATCTCGGCATCGATCATGGTGCAGCTGATGACCGCGGTGGTTCCCAAGCTTTCGCGCCTTGCGCGCGAGGACGGCGGGCGCCAGAAGATCACCCAATACACCCGCTACATCACCATTGCGATCGCCCTTGTCCAGGGCTTCTTCGTGGCCAAAACCCTGCAGAATCCGGCTTCGATCCCCTACATGAGCGGGATCCAGGAATACGGTGATCTGGTGCCGAATCCAACAGCGGGCTGGATGGTCCTGACCGTTCTGACGATTCTCGCGGGCACGATGCTGCTGATGTGGATCGGCGACCAGATGACCGAGAAAGGCATCGGCAACGGCACCTCGATCATCATCACGGTCAACATCATCTCGGCGTTGCCGGGTGCGCTGATCGGCGCGTGGAAGTTTTTCGTCGATGGCGACAAGGGGGCCTATGGAGCCGTCTGGATGGTGGTGATGATCGCACTCCTGCTGGTGGTGATCGCCGCAACCATCGCGATCACGCAGGCACAGCGCCGCATTGCGGTGCAATACGCCAAGCGCGTCGTGGGCCGCAAGCAATTCGGCGGCCAGACCCAGTATCTGCCGCTCAAGGTCAACTACGCCGGTGTGATGCCCATCATCTTCGCTTCGGCGGTGCTCGGATTGCCGCCGATCATGCTGACCTGGTGGTTCAGCGGCGAGCCATGGGCGACCAAGCTGTATGGCGAGCTGACGCAGGGTGGCATGTGGTATTACATCATCGGCGGAGTCGGCATTTTCCTCTTTTCCTACTTCTGGGTGGCGATGATGTTCCAGCCCGCGCAGATCTCGGAAGACCTCAAGCGCAACGGCGGTTACATCCCCGGCGTGCGTCCTGGCAAGCCGACGGCCGACTTCCTGGACTTCACGATGACGCGCCTTACCTTTGCCGGAGCGATTTTCCTGACCGCCCTTTTCTGCCTTCCCGCCGTAACCGGCAAGGTGGTCGGCCTGCCCACCGGCTCGATGGTGCTGCAATTCTTCGGTGGCACCTCGTTGCTGATCATGGTCGGCGTCGTGCTCGATGTGATGCGCCAGGTAGAGACCCAGTTGTTGCAGAAGCATTACGACGGCTTCCTGCGCAAAGGCAAGATCAGGGGCCGTTATGACCGCATCAACCAAGCCGGGGCCGGTGGCGCGCGTGCAGCCCTGTTGTATCTCTGGCTGGTGATTGCGATCCTGATCGTGATCGGCATCACGGCCTACATTTATCAATAATTGCCTGTAGGATTTTCCGGTTCCCCGGCCGCGCATGTCGTGTCCGGGGAATTTTTTTGGCAATGGGCGCTTGAGTGCGGGTGCTTGCCGATCAAGCTGCCCCTGTCTCAAGCCTCCCGCCACCTGTTCACCTGCGATCTCCTCCCACATGAGCCAGCGCTTCATTCTGATTGGTCCGCCTGCCTGTGGCAAAGGGACCCAGGGAAGGCGGCTGGCCAAGGCCCTGGGACTCGATTACCTGAGTACGGGTGCGATGCTGAGGGAGCACATAGCGCAAGGGACCGGGATTGGCCGGCTGGCGAAGCCGATTCTGGATCGTGGCGGCTACCTGCCGGACGATCTGATGTGCGAGATCATCCGGGTGTGGCTGGCGAATGCCGGTGAGGGTTGGGTGCTGGACGGGTTTCCGCGAAGTGTGCCACAGGCGGAGTTCCTTCAGGAGGAACTCGCCCGCCTTGGTCGCCCCCTGACCGCAGCGATCGCGTTGGAAGCGCCGCTCGAGTTGTTGCAGACGAGGATCGGGCAGCGGGTCGAGTGTCCGGTTTGCCGTTGGTCCGGCGGGATTCGGGAGTTGGCGGACCGGGCCTGCCCCGAATGCGGCTCTGTTGCGGCGGCGAGAGAGGATGATGATCCGGAGAATTTCATCAGCCGACATGAGGCCTACCTCGCATCCGCATGGCCATTGGTGGAGCATTATCGGCAGCAAGGGCTCCTTTGTTCTTGCGACGCTACCCGGTCGCGCGATGAAGTGACGGCGGACCTGCTGCGCCGGCTGGCGTGTCCCACTGACGACGTTCTGGCAGTGCCGGATCCATTTCCCACCGATACCTCCCCGTGACCCGAAAAGTGCGCATTCCGATCAAGTCCGCCCGCGAGATGGATGCCATGCGCGTGGCCGGCTCGCTGGCGTCGCGGATCCTTCAGGCTCTCGCCAAGGAAGTGGTTCCGGGACGGACGACGGGTGAGATCGACAGGCTTGCCGCGGAGCTGATGGCCCAGCACGACTGCAAGAGTGCGTTTCTGGGTTATCGTGGATTTCCCGCCTACACCTGCATCTCGGTCAATGAGGAGGTCGTGCACGGGATTGGAGGATCTCGCAGGATCATGCCCGGAGACATTGTCAGCATCGATGTCGGCATCGTCAAAAACGGCTTCATCGGCGACAATGCGACGACGGTGGCGGCTGGCGAGGCATCGTTGGAGAGCAAGCGTCTTCTGGCAGCCACCGAGCAGTCGTTATACGAGGCGATCAGCCACGCGCGGGCCGGCAAGCGTCTGGCCGACCTGTGCGGGGCGGTTGAGGACTTTGTGAAACCCAGAGGCTTCACCGTGGTCCGCGAGTTCGTGGGTCACGGTGTGGGGCGCCGCTTGCATGAGGAACCCCAGATTCCGAACTACCGCCCCCATGGCAAGACCCCGATCCTGATGCCCGGCATGACGCTCGCGATCGAGCCGATGGTCAATGCAGGCGTCGCGGCGGTCAGGATCCTCGGCGACGGATGGACGGTGATAACGGAAGACCGCAAGCCTTCCGCGCATTTCGAGCACACGGTGCTGGTGACCGAGGGGGAACCGGAAATTCTAACGGACCGGCCGCGGGTGGCTTTGCCTGAAATGCTCGGCTTGCCCGCATGGTGATTGCGTTCCACAAGCCCTATGGGGTGCTATGCCAGTTCACGGCGGATCTGCCGGGGCAGCGCACCTTGGCGGATTTCGCGTTTCCGGAGAGGGTTTATCCCGTCGGGCGCCTGGACATGGATTCCGAGGGTTTGTTGTTGCTGACGGATGAAGCGGGTTTCAACCATCGTCTGTTGGACCCGAAAACCGCGCATCCGCGGACCTATTGGGCACAGGTCGAGGGCATTGCGGATGAGCCCGCACTTCAGCGGCTGCAACTTGGCGGCTTGGACGTCAAAGGCCACCGCAGCCTCCCTTGCCGGGTCCGCAGGCTCCCTGCCGAGCCCCCGATTCCACCGCGTGACCCTCCGATCCGCCAGCGCCGGCAGATCCCGACCTCCTGGCTTGAGTTGGTGCTGCACGAAGGCAAGAACCGTCAGGTCCGGCGAATGACGGCAGCGGTCGGATTTCCCACCTTGCGGCTGATGCGCGTGGCGGTTGGTGCCTATGAATTGGGCGAGCTGGCGCCTGGGCAATGGCAAATCCTCGGCGCGGCCGATCTCAAGCGGGTCTGGATGCGATAGCGGGCAGGCGGGCCGGGCTTACCAGTCGGAATGGTTCGCCGGCTCGTGGTCGTGGGAGCTGGCCAGCGAGCACTGCATGTAGAGTGAGCCGAGAGGAGGGATCACGTCCTCGCCATAATCCGCGCCAAAGGAGTAGGTTCCGTTGGCGTTGCATCGCGGCGCGACTTCGATGAATTTGCCGTAGCCGATGACCTCCCCCAACAGGCCGGGCGAGTTGTCTCCCGGGCTGAAGCCATACATGTTT
>CBFGOB010000020.1:0-15765 GCA_965650215.1 uncultured bacterium
CGCAGAGTCCCAGCAGGCCGCAGGCCAGCATCGTGCAGCTGCAAACCGCGACAAAGGGATTGAGCGGACGCCCGCAGACCAGCGTGGCGATGAGGACGGCTCCCAGAATCAGGACCCCGCCCATCGTCGGCGTGCCGATCTTGCCTCCATGCAGCTCGGCAAGCTTGTGGACCTCTTCCGCCGTGCGGATCGGTTGCCCGACCTTGAGCGAGATCAGCTTGCGGATCACCCGCGGGCCGACCCAGACCGAGATCAGGAACGCCAGCAGCCCCGCACCTGCGGCACGGAACGTGATGTATTGGAACAGATTGAGAAAGGACAAGGCATGCGCCCAGCCTTGCTGCCCGCTTGCCTGCTCGGCGTCGAAGGCATGGCGCCAGAAATCGTAAATTTGCGGTAACATCAGTTTGAGGGAAATGCGGAATTCATGACCTTTTCAACCGTCGCCGTGCGACTGCCCTTGAACAACACCACGTCACCGGCCCGGACTTCGCGTTTCAACCACGCGGCAGCATCCTCAAGCAGCGGGAAATGCGCAGCTTCGCCGCCACTGGCAATGCCCTCGGCCCCCTCGCCGACCGCGATCAGCCGCAATCCCGCCTCGCGCGCGGCGCGCCCGACCTTCAGGTGCGCCTCGCCCGCATGACGGCCCAACTCGCCCATCCGCCCGAGCACGATGAACTTGCTCGATCCATCGACCACCGGCGAGCTCGCCAAGGTGTCGATCGCGGCCAGCATCGATTCGGGGTTGGCATTGTAGGTATCGTCGATCACCTGCACGCCACCCGACTCATAACGCCGCAAACGCCCACCAGTGAGTTCCGCCGATGACAGGCCTTCGGCGATTTCCTCCACCGACATGCCGAGCTTCCAGCCGACCCCCGCGGCAAGCAGGGCATTGGTGATCATGTGCTTGCCCGGCACCGGCAACACGACCTCGGCATCGCCCCCACCCTCGATCACGAGTTTGAAGCGGGTCTGGTCCAGACCATAGACCGGTTGCTCGGCGCGCACCAGGCCGCGGCCATTGCCGACCGGCACAATCGCAGCCTTGGTCCGGTCCCTCAAATACGGAAAATAATCGCAGATCGCCGGCAGGAACAGGATGCCATCGCCGGGAAGCGACTTGGCCAAGACCCCCTTCTCCTCCGCAATCGCATCCCGCGAACCCAGGAATTCGATGTGCGCGGTGCCGATATTGGTGATGATGCCGTATTTCGGACGCGCGATTTCACACAAGGGTGCGATCTCGCCGGAATGGTTCATCCCCATCTCCCACACCGCGGCGCTGTGCCGCTCGTCGGCCGACAGCACCGACAGGGGCACGCCGATGTGGTTGTTGAGATTGCCGAGCGTCGAACAAACCATGAACTTGCGCGACAACACCGCACGCGTGAAATCCTTGGTGCTGGTCTTGCCGTTGGAACCGGTGATTCCGACCACCACGAGATCCAGCTGCCTGCGCCACCAACAGGCCAGGCGCTGCAGGGCCATCAAGGTGTCGGCAACCACGATCACCGCCTTGCCGGCAGGCACTTCGCCCTCCCATGCGTGCACCACCACCAGGGCCGCACCTGCCTCGAGAGCACCGCGGGCGAACCGGTCGCCGTCGAAATGCTCGCCGCGCAGGGCGAAGAACGCCGCGCCACTGCCCAAGGTGCGCGTGTCAGTCGACACCCCGCCGCTGACCAAAGCCGCAGGGTCCCCGGCCGCGATGGAAACACCGAGGACGTCCGCGATCTGTTGTGCGCTGAGTGTCTTCACCGGTTGTCTGCAATCGATTGCGCCCGGTCCCGGAGGGCCTTGGAGGCGATTTTGCGATCGTCGAAGTCGATCGTCTGATCCTTGAACTGCTGATAGGTCTCATGCCCCTTGCCGGCGATGAGAATGATGTCGCCGGAGCGGGCGTTGAGAACCGCCTGCGAGATCGCCTCGGCGCGGTCGGGAATGCTCATGTGGCCCTTGCCGCCGAGCCCTGCCTCGATGTCGCGGATGATCGCCAGCGGGTCCTCCGAGCGCGGATTGTCGGAGGTGACGATGGTCACCTCGCTGTGCGCGGTCGCCGCGGCCGCCATCAGCGGGCGCTTGCCGCGGTCGCGGTCGCCACCGCAGCCGAAAACCGTGATCAGCCGGCGCGGATTGAGTTCGCGGATCGTCCGGCAAGCGTTCTCCAAGGCATCCGGAGTGTGCGCGTAATCCACAAACACGGTCGCACCGCCGGCATTGCCGACATTCTGCATCCGGCCCGGCACCTGCGGGGCATCGGCCATCGCCGCCACCGCCTCGCGCGGACGGATGCCGCACACCGAGGCAGCCGCAATCGCCGCCGTCACATTGTAGACATTGTAACGGCCGATGTAAGGGGCGCGCACCAGATAGGTCTTGCCCTTGGCGGCAAGCTCGAACTCCATGCCTTTGGCATTCTGCCGCAGATTGTTGACGCGGAAATCCGTGTGCACCCCGAAACCGAAACGCAGGACCTTCATGCCCCTCTCTTCGAGCGTTCCCGCCAGGGTCAGGCCTCGCGCGTCATCGGTGTTGATCACCGCCACCGGCTTCTTGCCCCTGCCATCGGCCGCGAGCGACTCGAACCAGGACGCCTTGACCTGATAGTATGCCTCGATCGAACCGTGGTAGTCGAGATGGTCCTGCGTGAGGTTGGTGAACACGCAGGCATCGTAACCGATCGCGGCCACCCGCTTCTGGTCGATGCCGTGTGACGAAACCTCCATCGCGACCCCGCGGCAGCCATTGTCGCGCATACGGCCGAGATGCGCCGAAAGCTCGATCGCACCGGGTGTCGTGTGGGTGGCCACCACGCTGGCCAGACCATCATCCACCGCAATGGTTCCCAACAGCCCGGCACGGTGCCATGCCGATTTCATCAGATGATGCAGCAGAAACACCGTGGTCGTCTTGCCGTTGGTTCCGGTGACCCCGGCCATCGCCATCTCGCGCCATGGATCGCCGTAAGCCATCGATGCAGCCAGCGCGAGCGCCTCGCGGCTGTCGGACACATGCAGCCAGGTCACCGATTCACCGATCTCAAGCGGCGGTGCCGTCTCGGCGACAATCACCGTCGCGCCCTGCCGGACCGCGTCCGCGATGTGGCGGTGGCCGTCCGACTGCTGCCCACGGATCGCGACGAACATCGAGCCGCGGGTAACCTCCTTCGAGGACGCAGTCAGGACACCGACCTCGACGTCCACCGGTCCGGAGACAGTGACGCGGGGAATCTTGGCTATCAAATCGCGGATCTTCATTCGTTCGAGGCGGCCGCCACACTCGCTGTGGCTGGCTGGGTGGGTTGCAAATTCATGTAGTTGGCGGCACGGACGCCGATGCGGCTGAAAACCGGGCCGGCAATCGTGCCGCCGTAAATATTGCACTTCTTGGTGCGCGGATCGTCGATCACCACCAAACAGACGAAGGCGGGATTCTCCGCAGGCATCATGCCGACAAACGACACGATGTACTTGTCCTGATAATACCCGCCTTTGGGATTGTATTTCTGGACCGTCCCGGTCTTGCCCGCCACCTCGAAACCCGGAACCGCCGCCTGCGTCGCCGTGCCTCCGGGAGCCGTCACACTCTTCAGGGCCTGGCGCATCAGCTCCGCCGTCTCTTTTTTGACCACGGTTCCCACCACCTCCGGTTTGAAGTCCTCCACCACCGTGCCGTCGTTGGCGACCAGGGACTTGACGATCAGGGGCTTCCTCAGCTTGCCGTCGCTCGCCAGCGCCGAATACGCGCAGGTCAGTTGCAGCGGCGTCACGTTGGTCGCATAACCGAAACAGGCGCGTGAGAAATCCACTTCGTTACCGGTGTTTTTCGCCATGCCCGAGCTCTCACCGCTCAGCTGGATCCCGGTCGGGCGCCCGAAACCGAAACGGCCGAGGTAATCATAAAAACGGTTCGACCCCAACATCAGGGCAAGCTTGTAGGTGCCGATGTTGTTGGACTTCTGCAACACCTCCCTGAAGGTCAGGTAACTCTTGGGATGCGAGTCGCGCATCACCACCTTGCCGTTCTGGAAGAACCCGTTGTGACAGTTGATCGAGGTCGTCAGCCTGGCCACCCCTTCGTTGAGCGCACCCGCTGCAGCCACCATCTTGATCGTCGAACCCGGCTCGTAAACCGCCTGCAAGGCGTAATTGTAGCCGTTCTCCACGATGTTGAGCCGCTCGTTGAGGTTGAAATGGGGACGGCTGGCCATCGCCAGCAGCTCGCCGGTGTTGGGGTCCATCAGGACCACCGCGCCGCGCTCGGATTCGAACTCGCGCAAGCCCGCATCCAGTTCCTCCTCAATGATCGACTGCAGGCCCATGTCGATGGTCAGCTGCACGTTCAGCCCGGCGCGCGGAGGCAGCAACGTCGATTCGTCCCCGGGAACCAGCAGCCCCTGGGCATCGCGGCAATGCTCGCGCCAACCGTCGCGACCCGCGAGAAACGACTCCATGCTGCGCTCGATGCCGAAGCGGCCGACGACCCGCGACTCCGGCTTGCCATCCTCGCCAATCTCGTCGACCTCGCCGATGAACCCGATCGTGTGCGTCGCCCGGTCCGGCGTGGTGTACCAGCGCTTGATCGAATTCTGGAACGCGAATCCCTGGATCCAGTTTTCGTCAACCAACTCGCGCAAACCCTCGGCCACATCGTCGGGAATGTCCTTCTCAAGCCGTGCCCACTTGCCACGGCTGGATTCAATGCGGTCGCGCAACTCGTCACGCTTGATCCCCAACGGCCTTGCCAGCATGTCGACCGCCAGCACCAGATGCTTCTCGACAATCTCATCCTTGGTGTCGCGGTCCAGGATCTCGGCACGCAGCGCGCGGACACGGCGGGTTCTGGCCTTGGCATCCAGCGTCTGCCACGAGGGCTCGCTGCTGGCCTCATGATAGGCCAAGCCGTAACTGACCACATTCGGGTCGTAGAGGTGGGTCTTGTCGACGAACAGCATCGAGACGGGGATGCTCTTCGCCAGCGGCTCCTCGCGACGGTCGACAATCATGCCACGCATCGCCGGCAGACGCTCAATGCGGTGGAAGGCCTTGCGCGAGCTCTCCGCATATCGCTGGCGGTCCACCAGCTGGATCTGCACCAGCCGGAATGACAACGCGCTGAGCCCGATCATCAGGACAAAGCACAGGAAGATGCAGCGTTTCTGAAAAGATGATTTCACGGATCAGGGAGATGCGGATGCAACGGATCCTTCGTGACGGGAACCCAGCTGCACCTCTTCGATGACGGCCACGGAAATCGGTCGCAGCTCGGAGCCGTGCTCCTCGAGCTTCTGGCGGATGACGAAACGGTTGAGCAGCTGGTCCATGCGCATCTCCATCGTCCGGATCTCGAGACGGCAGTGCTCGGCGTTCTTCTCGACCGCATCGATCTCGCGGGTGATCTCGATCTGGCGGTTTTTGTAGAGCACATAAAGGACCCCTCCGGAAGCGACGATGACGGCTGCCAGGATCACGGCGAAAACGACCGCGGGCGAGGTCTTGGTTTGGTTGCGGCGACGGTTCATGGCTGGAGTTCCAATAAACACCCGACCCGCAGTTTGGCGCTGCGGGCCCTGGGGTTGCTGGCGATTTCTTCAGGAGTGGGCGCGATCGCCTTGCGCGCCAGGAGTCGGAATTGACAGTCCGGATTCGGCCGCGGCTCCGGCCAACCGGGATCATCGATGAAAGGCGTCGACCGATGCTTCAGAAAGCGCTTCACCATCCGGTCCTCAAGGCTGTGGAAGGTGATGACCAGGAGCCGGCCACCGGGCTTGAGCACGGAGGGCACGGCATCCAGCGCCTTTGCCAGTGATTCCAGCTCCTCGTTGACCGCCATCCGGATCGCCTGAAAGGCACGGGTTGCCGGATGGGTCCGGCCCTGGCGGCCGACCGCCGCCTCGATGCACGAGGCCAGATCAAGCGTGGTCGAGAACGGCTTCTGCAAACGCCGGCGCACAATCGCCGCCGCAATCCGCCGCGCCTTCTTCTCCTCGCCGAATTCGAACAGGATCCGCACAAGGTCGGCTTCATCCCAACCATTCACCACATCGGCCGCGGACCTCGGGCTCGAGGGCCCCATGCGCATGTCCAGCGGGCCCTCGCGCATGAAGGAAAACCCGCGCTGCGCGGCATCGAGCTGGCGCGAGGAGACGCCGAGATCAAGCAATAGCCCGTCGGCGCGCTCACCCGCCCGGATTTCCGGAATGTCCAGCAGATCGGAAAAATTGCCCTCCCAGGTGCTGAAGCGTGCGCCATGCACGGCAAGCCTGCGGCCCGCATGCTGCAGCGCCTCGGGATCGCGGTCCACTCCCAGCACGCGGGCACCGCTCTCCAGAAACAATGCGCTGTGCCCGCCGCCACCGAGGGTGCCGTCGATGATGAATTTGCCGGGGCCCGGCTCCATCCACTCGATCACCTCGCGCGGAAATACCGGCAAATGGTAATGCGCCGGCCCTTCCGCCGCATCCTCACTGAACAAAGTGTCCGATGGCCGCGCGGACAACCAGCCTGAAGCCGCGCGGACCATCGTCCCGAATGACGTGTGAAGCACTGTCCCGAGTGACTTCAAACGCCCAGCCAGAAATTGAACCGGATGCCGCGCCGGCAACCAACCTGAAGCGGCGCGGGCATCCGGGCCCTGCACGGAACCCCGGGCCGTCCCTGACCCGGTGCACCAGCACGGAAAGCTTTCCAACTCCGGTGCACGGACGGCTGCAGGCCGACCCGCTGGAAAGCGGATCGTGCCGAACACCGGAATTGGCAAGTCACACAACATTACGGTTAGACTGAAATGGATTAGAAAATACCGAGACTGTCGTCTTCCGCCTGGCCCATCTCGATATCCATCATCCTGTCGAAATTCACCTTGCTCCAGATCTCGAAATGCGTGCCGCGCCCCGCGAGCATCACATCGGTATCCGCCGCCAGGCCCGCCTTCTCGCTGAGGTCCTTGGGCACCAGCAGCTTGCCCTGATCGTTCAAGGTCACCTCGCGGCACAGCATCGCGAGCTTGCCCAGCATGTTGCCCTTCTCGGCCGGCGTCTTGTCGCTGCCCTGGATCAACTCGACCCTCTCGCTGTAAGCCTCCTGGCTGAGCACCTTGACCACCGGCATGTCATGCTTGCGCGAAAACAACAGGAACAGGACATCCCCCACCTCAGGACGCCATGAAGGATGGACGGAAATCCGAAACTTCGGATCCATCTTCACCAGGCGATAGCCTTTGTATTTTTGTGGGGCGTAATTCACGGGATGCACTGGCAGGCGCGCCAGTTGAAATGAAGTACACTAAAATACACTCAAAGCGCAAGGAGAAATCGGACGCTTGAAAAGAATTCTTCAAATCACTCATTTTGAGCAATTTATGCATGGTTTAATCGCTTAATCCGATCTCAAAACGAACGGATTCCGGGTCAAAAACTGAATTTTTTTAGAAAAAATGGGCTCGTTTTAAAAATAAATAAGCCACGGCAAAGATCTGGTGTACTCCAGCACCACGATTTCCACAGGGAGTGTATCCAGACCGTCGACGCCACGCAGGCAGGCACGCCTTCAGCACCCGAAAACCGCTCAATTGGCCCCATTTTGGGGAAATTCCGCCCTCAATACTCCCTCTCGAGCAGGTAGGCCGCAATTTCACGCAAACGCGACGCCTTGCCGCCCAAGGGCCTGAGCGCCTCGAGCGCAGCCCTGGTGTGCTTTGCCGCCTCCTTGCGCGAGGCCTCCAGGCCCAGGATCGACGGATAGGTGGCCTTCTGGACCGCCTCGTCCTTGCCGGCGGTCTTGCCGAGCATTTCAGTGCTTTGCGTGACATCCAGGATGTCATCGATCACCTGAAACGCGAGGCCGAGATGGTAGCCGAAGCGCGTCAGCGCCTCCAGTTTCGCCGGCGCGACGTTCGCCGTCATCGCCCCCAAACGCAGCGAGCACGTCAGCAAGGCTGCCGTCTTGGCTTCGTGGATCCGGATCAACTGACGCTTGGTCAAGGCCTGGCCTTCACCCTGGAGATCGAGCACCTGCCCCCCGATCAATTGCCGGCTGCCACCGGTTTCCGCGAATTCCCGAACGTAATCAGCAACGCCGTAACGCTTCGACGGCGGGGTTTTGGCGAGCACCGCAAACGCCTCGGTGAGCAATGCATCCCCGCACAAAACCGCCATGCCTTCGCCAAAGACCTTGTGACAGGTCGGCCGCCCACGCCGCAGGTCATCGTCATCCATCGCCGGCAAATCATCATGCACCAGCGAGTACGTGTGCATCAACTCGAGGGCACAGGCCGCCGCCATCGCCTTGGAGGCATCGCCACCGCAGGCCTCCGCCGATGCAAGGCAAAGGATCGGACGCAGACGCTTGCCACCTGCAAACACGACGTAGCGCATGGCCTCGTGCATCGTGCCGGGACTCTGCTTTGGTTTCGGCAGATAGGCGTCCATCGCCGCATCCACCGCCGCCGCCTGCTGCTTGAGATAAGTCTTGAGGTCCATGGGCAATAGGACGGCACACAACCGCCTCCCCATCGCTACGCCCAAGCGCAGCCGCGGTCAAACCCAAGATCATCCCGCGATCCACGCATCCCGACTTTCGACTTTCCGACCTTTCGACTTTCAGACTCTATAGTCCGCATGCCCCTGCTTCTGGCCATCGAATCCTCCTGCGACGAGACCGCGGTGGCCATCGTGCGCGGCGACACCGGCCGGCCCACCGAGGTCTTGGCCTCGGAAATCTCCTCCCAGATCGAACTGCACCGCGAGCACGGCGGCGTCGTGCCGGAGCTCGCATCCCGCAACCACTCGCTGCACCTCCGCGGCCTGGTCGAAGCGGCGCTGAAAACCGCCGGGGTCTCGATCGCGGAGATCGACGCCTTCGCCGCCACCAGCGGACCCGGACTCGCCTCGTCCCTGCTGATTGGCAACACCGCCGCGAAAGGCATGGCCTGTGCCGCCGGCAAGCCCTTTCTCGGCATCAACCACCTCGAAGGCCACCTGCTTTCGCCCTTCATCGACCGCAGCGAGGTGCCGCCCCATCTGGCGCTCATCGTCTCTGGCGGCCACACCCTGCTCATCGATGTCCAGGGCGCGGGACGCTACCTCAAACTCGGCGGCACCCGCGACGATGCCGCCGGCGAGGCCTTCGACAAGGTCGGCAAAATGCTCGAGCTGCCCTATCCCGGCGGACCGGAAATCGAAAAGGCGGCACGCGACGGCAACCCGCGGGCCTTCGACTTCCCGCGCTCGATGCTGCACGACCCGCACCTCGACTTCTCGTTCTCCGGACTCAAGACCGCCGTGCTCTACACCTTGCAGCGCGAGGAGGGCAAGGTCTCGATCCCCGACCTCGCGGCTTCGTTCCAACAGACGGTCATCGACATTCTGTTAGGAAAAACGATGCGGGCCGCGCAACAGACCGGCCACCGCACGATCGCCATCTCCGGAGGCGTGAGCATGAACCGCGCCCTGCGCGCGGCCTTCGGGCAGGCCAGCCAGCGCCAGGGATGCGAACTTCGCATCTCCCCTCCCGCGCTCTGCACCGACAACGCCGCCATGATCGCCTTCGCCGCCCTGCTGCGCCACCTCAATGGCGAATCCTCCAACCTCAGCGACGACATCCACCCGAACCTGCCACTGGTTTAGAAATCAAAGCTGAAAACTGAAACACTGAAATGAAGAAGGAAATGATGAAGATACCTGGATATCATCTCAATACCAGCCGCGAAGCCTGACTGCCATTTCAGCGTTTCAGCTTTTACCCATGAAATTCCGCGCCCTGGTTTTCGACTTCGACGGCACCCTCGCCGACACGCTGGGTGAGGTCAGGCGGATCTACAACGAACTCGCTCCGGACTGCGGACTGCGCGAGGTTGCGGAACGGGAAGTGCCCGCACTGCGCCAGCTCTCGCTCAACGAATTGCTGGTCGAACTCGGCATTCCGAAACACCGCGTGCCGGGTCTGCTCCGGCGCGGCACGCAACGCCTGCGCTCGAGCATCACCGGCATCCCGCCGATCGACGGCATCCGCGAAGCCCTCGCGATGCTGCGGCCACGCGTGGAAAAACTCGGCATCCTCACGTCCAACACCGACGAAAACGTCAACCTCTTCCTCGAGAGCCACCAACTCGCAGGGGTCTTCGATTTCATCTCCTGCAAGTCGAAGCTCAGCGGCAAGGCCACCCACCTCCAGGCGATCCTCACGACGTTCTCACTGAAAGCCCACGAACTGCTCTACATCGGCGACGAACTCCGCGACGTGAAAGCCTGCCGCAAGGTCGGCATCCCCGTCGCCGCCGTCACCTGGGGCTTCAACGCCCGTGAAGCCCTCGCCGCCGCCACTCCCGATTACCTGTTCGATCAACCCGACGACTTCCAACAACTGCTCGACGAGCCAAAGGCCTGAGCCCATCCATACGGACCTCGAGCTTGAGCTCGCCCCATCGCACAAAGCCCCATCCCATGCCCCAACCACCACGCCGTCCCTTCCGTCCGGGCCAGAAACCGAAAGCCCCGAAACACGCTTCCCCGGATCAGGGCTGGGACCCCGTCGCCGCCTGGTACGACAAACTCGTCGGCGAATCCGGGTCCGACTACCACCAGCACGTCATCCTTCCCGCCGCCCTGCGGATGCTCGACCCGCAGAAGGACGAATCGATCATCGACGTCTGCTGCGGCCAGGGCGTGCTGGCCAAGCCACTGCTGGCATCCGGCATCGCCCGCTACGTCGGGGTCGATGCCAGCCAGCGCCTGATCCAATCCGCCACGCAGCGCCATGCCGGCGAACCGCGCGCCTCATTTGTGGTCGCCGATGCCTGCCGGCCCGGGAACTGGATGGACGCCAGCCACGACGCCGCTGCCTGCCTCATGGCCCTTCACGATGTTCCCGACGCCCTGGCCCTGCTGCAGGGCATCCGCAAAGCCCTCAAGCCCGGCGGCCGCGCGCTGTTCATCTTCATGCACCCCTGCTTCCGCATCCCCCAAAGCACGCACTGGGGCTGGGACAACGACCAAAAAATCCAGTTCCGCCGCATCGACCGCTACAGCTCGGATCAGAACATCACCATCACCACCCACCCGGGAAAATCTGGGGACAGCCAAACCACTTTCTACCACCGTCCGCTCGCCCACCTGCTCACCGCCATCGGCAAGGCCGGACTGGCCGTCACCGCCTGCGACGAACTCCACAGCCACCGGCGCTCCCAGGGCCACGGCCCTTTCAGCAAAGCCGAACACCGCGCCGCCGAAGAGTTTCCCCTCTTCCTCGCCCTGATGGCCAGGGCGGTCTGAGCTGTCCCGGTCATTCGGACCGCGAGCTTGTTCCCCCGACCTGGCGGCGGCAGCTCGCCCCGACTCGACAAGCCTCCATTGCGCTTCAAATTGTTTCTAGAGCAGTTTAAGAAAAGATGTAGCCGGTGGAGCGAGAAGATTTTTGTCAGGGCAAGGCGTTGTGAAGGAGTGAAAAGCCAACCCTTCTCCGCCGAAGGCGCACTCCGCTTGGCCGGAGCAAAGCGCAGGCAATAGGCATCCACGACTGAACAAGAACGCAGCCATGGCAAAAAGATTCCGCTCCTGATCCAACATCCGGCAAAGCCGCTTGCTTTCCATACCCCAATTCCATCACCGTCTACAGATTTTCTTAAATTGCTCTAACGAAGCATCTCAACCAATCTCGCTTCCAGCATCTCGGTGAGCGGATCCGCCCCGCCCTTCTCCGGCAATCCACCGCTGGCTAACAGATCCGAGACCGGGATCGGTTCACCCGCCACCACCTTGGCCACGCGGTCGACCGGATAGGTCGGGAAACCGAACAGGTCCTCCTCAAGCTTCATGATCATCTCCGCGCAGCGGTCGATGGTCGGATCGTGCAGCAGGTAGTCGCCGACGTAACTGTGCGCCTGCAAGGCGGTGAACACCCGGTCCAGATCATCCAACAGCGACTCCCGCTCCGGATTCGCCGGCGGCGCCTCGGCATCCAGCAGACGCCGCCGGATCCGGTAGCGCAGGGCCCTCACCCGCTCGGGCGGTGTCGATGCCTTGGCATCCTTCGGGTAGCGCGACTCGACGTCTTCAAGCAAGCGATCGCAAAGCTGGCTCAGCCGTTCCTGGATCTCCCCCTGCCCCGCCACCCCCAGAAACTCCGTCTCCTTGAGCGCGAGCACCCCGGTCGCCAAGCGCCTCACCCGCTCGTTGACCCCCATCGCGGGCTTGGGCACCCAACCGATCCGGTCCTCCAGGCGCGAAAGCCGCCTGCTGAAAGTCGCCTCCACTTCGGGCGCATGGAAAAACCGCAGCGCCACCGGCACCAGATATGCCTTCCTGCATCCCTCGAGCCGCTTGGCTGCCTTGAGCAGGATCGACGCCACCCCCTCGTTGAGCGGATCAATCCGGCGGTGGTGATGATAGATCTCACCTTCGGGAAACATCACCAGCGGCTGACGTCCGGCTTCCAGCAGGGAAATCGCCGCCTTGACCGCCGACAGGTCCGGCCCGTCACGATCGACCGAAAACACCCCTGCCGCCTGCAGGGCCCAGGCATTCACGGCACTCACCTCGAAAATCTCGCGCGCCCCCATGAAATACGGATGCATGCCGTGACGCGCGCACAGCTCGATGATCACATGCGGATCGGAGTGGTCGGAGTGGTTCGGCGCCAGCAGCAGCGAATGCCCGGCACGCGCCAGGTCAGCCACCGCCGCGAATCCCTCATCCTCGATCTCCACGATCCGGTACTGGCGCTTCAGCTGCCATGCGCGGTTGACCCCGAGCACCAGCGGCCGCAGCCAACGGTTCATTCGGGGAGCACGGAAGGTGTAGGGCAGATCGTTGCGAAGCCGGCGCATCCTCCTGATCTAGCGGAATTCTCGCGGATGCGAAACCCAATTCCCGCGGGTTCAGAACAAGACCTTCGCGGCCGCGAGACGCTCCCTGGCCACCTCGAGATACAGGCCATCGAGCTCGATCCCGGTGAAAGCCCCAAGCCCCGCCTGCTGCGCCGCCAGCGCCGATGAGCCAATGCCGAGAAAGGGATCGAGCATGCGCGTCGCCGCACCCTTGCCGTGCAACAGGATGCAGCGCTCCGCGAGTGCCACCGGAAAGGTCGCAGGATGCGGACGGTCCTTGTCGCGTGAATTGATCGTCTCGTAGGGAATGAACCAGTTGTTGCCGCGGCACCTCAGGTCATTGCCATCCGTATGACCCCAGCGCGCGATATTGGACTTGTGAACGTAGGGAACCCCAGCCGCCCGCCGGTCGAGAGGCACCTTGCCGTCCTTGCTGAGATGGAAGATGTACTCGTGGCAGTCGTTGACGAAGCGCGTCGAATTGATCGGTTTGAAATGTCCGGCGCTCACGGTCTCACCCGCCGCGGTCTCGATGCTCACCGACTTGATCCAATGGAACGTGTTCTGCAGCACGAACAGCGGCTCTCTCCCATCGGTCAAGGCCAGGACCAACTGATGCGGCATCAGCGGGTTCTTCGGCGCCGCGCCGACATTCAGGAACAACGAGCCGTCGTCCGCCATCACCCGCTTCAACTCCGCCGCCCACCCGACACACCAGGCAAGGAAATCCCCGCGCGTGGCCTTGTCCTCAAAACTGTTGTAATCAATCCCCAGATTGTACGGCGGCGACGTCACCACCAGATCCACGCTCTTCTCCGGGAGCGTCGGCAACACCTCCAGACAATCCCCATGCAGTAACTTCATCATGACTTCAGATTGAAATGACCCATGACCCTCGCAATCGCCTGCGGATAAAGACGGTGTTCGAGCACCTGGATGCGCGCATGCAGCGACTCCGGCGTGTCGTCCGGCAACACCGGCACACTCTCCTGCAGGATGACCGGTCCGGTGTCCATACCCTCGTCGACAAAGTGCACGGTGCAGCCGGTCTCGCTGACACCCGCCTCGAGCGCCTGTTTCCAGGACTCCAGACCCGGAAAAGCCGGCAACAGGGACGGATGGATGTTGAGGATCCGCTGCGGGAAGGCATCAAGCAAAGGCCGCTTCACCAAGCGCAGGAATCCGGCAAGGCAGACGAGTTCGACTCCGGCGGCCTTGAGACGCTCGGCGGTCTCAAGCTGCGACTCATCGGGAAATTTCGTGCGGAATCCGCGGCAGTCGATCACCCCGGTCGGAATCCCCCGCTTCGCCGCCCGTTCGAGGATGTAGGCATCCGGCTTGTCCGTGAGCACCAGGCCGATCCTCGCGTCCAAGGCCCCGGCATCGATCGCATCCAGGATCGCCTGCATGTTCGAACCCGACCCAGAACCTAAAATACCGAGAACCATGCAAGGGGTGTAAGCCCTCCCCCCTCCCATGGCAAGCCGCATGGAACATTCGGTTCGCTCCGCTTTCAGCATTTTAACGTTTCAGCTTTTCAGCTTTTACCCCTAGCATGCCCCCATGCACGACCCACGCATCGACGCCCTGGCGAAACAACTCATCAACCACTCGACCTCGCTCCAAAAAGGGGAAAAGATCCTGATCGACCTCCAGGACGCGCCGGACGCGATCGGCATCGCCCTCATCCGCGAGGCTCGCCGCAAAAAGGCGATCCCCTTCCTGCGCCTCCAGCACAGCCCCCTGCAACGCGAAATGATGAGGGGCGCGACCCAGGAGCAATATGCCACAATCGCGAAGCACCAGCTGGCGGAGATGAAGGACATGGACGCCTACATCGCCATCCGCGGCAGCCACAACATCTCGGAACTCTCGGATGTGCCGGCCGACACGATGAAGCTGGCGATGAAGCACATGCGCCCGGTCATCGACCATCGGGTGAAGAAAACCAAGTGGTGCGTCCTCCGATGGCCCCACCCGGCGATGGCCCAGCAGGCGGACATGAGCACCGAGGCTTTCGAGGACTTCTTCTTCAAGGTCTGCCTGCTCGACTACAAATCCCTCGTCCCGGCGATGAACGCGCTCAAGCGGATGATGGACCACACCGACCGGGTCGAAATCAAGGGGCCCGGCACGGATCTGCGCTTCTCGATCAAGGGCATCCCGACGCTCATTTCCGCCGGCAACTACAACATCCCCGACGGCGAGGTCTTCACCTCCCCGGTCATCGACTCGGTGGAAGGCCACATCACCTACAACGCCCCGACCATTTTCCAGGGCATCGCCTTCGACAACATCCGCCTCGAATTTTCAAAGGGCAAAATCATCAAGGCCACCGCCGGCGACAAGACCAAGGCGATCAACCGCATCCTCGACAGCGATGCCGGCGCCCGCTACATCGGCGAATTCGCCCTCGGCGTCAACCCGGTGATCCGCGAGCCGATGCGCGACATCCTGTTCGACGAGAAAATCGGCGGCTCCTTCCACTTCACTCCCGGCCAGGCCTACGAGGACGCCGACAACGGCAACCGCTCACAGGTCCACTGGGATCTCGTCAGCATCCAGCGCAAGGACTACGGCGGCGGCGAAATGTTCTTCGACGGCAAACTCGTCCGCAAGGACGGCAAGTTCCTGCCGAAGGCGCTGGCGAAGCTGAATGGATGAAATGCCAGGAATTTGCGTTTCACCCAGCGCAGAGAATAGCCCGAAGGGCCGGCCGGAGGAAGGGGCAAAGCGGTTGTCGGGCAGCCTCTGCAAACAGGTGTGGCTCGCGACAGTCCCCTCGCTTGACCCGTGGATTTTGTGCGCAGGCATTACAGAGAAGAACGGCGGCGGCAACGGGCCGAGGAAATGAAATACTGGAGTGACTGTGTAGTGATGGTATCCACCCGCGTGAGGATGCGGCGAGCTGCGCATCCGATCATTTGTCATGCGCTG
>CBFGOB010000021.1:0-15719 GCA_965650215.1 uncultured bacterium
CACCTCGCAGGATGGCAAGATGCATGAATACCGCAAGATGCCGCTGCTCAGCCAGCAGTTTGACGACAATGCGGTGCTCCAGGCCGGCAAGCCGGTGACGATCTGGGGCTCCACCCGCAACTTCGGCGAATGGCAGGTCGAACCGGAAAAAGGCGACTGCAAGGTGGAATTCGAATTCGCCGACATCAAGAAAACCATCGCCGTCACCCCGGACATGACGGAATGGCAGGTCACCCTGCCCCCCATGAAGGCAGGCACCACGCCCTACACGCTCAAGGTCAGCTTCACCATCGACGGCGAAACCGTGCACCAGCGCGAAGCGAAAAACATCGTCTTCGGCGACGTCTGGTATGTCGCCCTGCCGGATGGCAAATTCAGCGCACCCGAGATCAAGCCATCCGGGCAGATCGTGCGGATGATCGAAAATGAATCGAAGCGCGACGGCAGCGGCATGCCCAGCCGCTTCAGCATCGCCACCTCGCGCGGGCCGCGCGAAGGCAACCGCTTCGCCGCCTACTGGAAAGACGCCGAAGGGCTGGCTGCATTCTTCGGCCACGGCATCGCGGCCAAAACAAAGAACCCGGTCGGCATCATCTTCATGCAGAGCAAATCCGAGGCGGCGCTCAAAAACTGGATCGGTGCCGACTTCCTCAACCAGGCGCCCAGCCTGATGGCCGATTACAAAACCGTCGGCAGCCAGCACACGGACAACCCGCATTATGTGGACAACATCCGCCGCTACATCGCCGATTGGCAGAAGTATTGGAACTCCTACATCCCCGCCATGATCGAAACCAAGGCCGCGCCGGATGGTGCCGCATGGGGCGTGATTCCCAAGCTTGCTCCGGACGTCGGCGACTCGGAAGCCACCGCGACCTACAACGTCTATGTGGACTGCTTCTCGCCCGGACAAGTGGCGGGCGTGGTGTTCCTCTGCGGCAACAGGATGCTCACCGACGCGGAAGGTGAAAACTTCGGTCCGGAAATGTCCGCTCTCGCCAACTGCTTCAAAGCCAAATTCGGCGGCGACGACGTCCCTTTCTTCTACACCCTTCCTACCGCCGCAGTGGCTCCCAGAATCACCAAGCCGCAAGCGATCAAAGGCACCAGCACCGCGATTGAAATCAGCGAGTTTTCCGCCGCCAAAGCAAACATCAAACCCGGCGCGAAACCGGGCTCCAAACCCACCATCGAAAAAACCGAACTCGCCGCCGCCAGTGCCCGCATCACCGCCCTGTTGGGAAAAGTCCTTGAGGATCCATCCGTGGCGAAATCCTCGAAATAAGCATCTATCAGATAGCTTCACCCCGTGGTCCGGGCATTTTGCCCGGAGCCTCTCATGCCGCATGGATATCACAACAAATGGCCTGTCGTTTGATCTTTTCGCCGGATTCGCGAATCAAATTCGCCTTCCGGGCGCGTAAACACCCCGAGCTTGAATCCGATGATTGGCCCAACGACCCCGTCCAGCGGCCCTTTCCGATCGATGCCCCGTTTTTCCGCCTTGCTGCCTCTCATGGTGGCGCTTGGCGCGGCTTGCGTTCCGCTGACCGCCAGTGCCGGCTCTGATGAGCAGGCGGCCCGCGAACAGCGCGTCGCCTGGTGGCGCGAGGCGCGTTTCGGGATGTTCATCCATTGGGGGCTTTACGCCATCCCCGGTGGCACCTGGAAGGACAAGGTCCGGGACCGCGGGTATTCGGAATGGATCATGTTCGACGAGAAAATCCCGGCCGCCGAGTACCGGAAACTCGCCACGCAATTCAACCCGGCGGACTTCGACGCCAAAGCCTGGGCGGCGATCGCGAAGGGCGCGGGCATGCGCTATGTCGTGTTCACCGCCAAGCACCACGACGGGTTTTCGATGTTCGATTCGCAGCACACGGACTACGACATCGCCGAGGCCACGCCGTTCAAGCGCGACATCACGCAAGAACTCGCGGATGCCTTCCGCCACGACGGCATCCGTTTCGGCTGCTACTATTCCGTCGACCGCGACTGGTTCCGCGCCCAGGGCCCCGGCAACCGCTACCAGCAGACCAACACCTGGGACTATCCGGATTCGAAACCCCAGGACTTCGACCGTTACCTCAAAGACTTCGCCAAACCGCAGCTCGAGGAGATCGTCACGAAGTACCGCCCCGACGTGTTGTGGTTCGATGACATCGACCTGAAGTCCGAGGCCCAGGCGCGCGATCTCTATCAGACCGTGCGCCGCCTGCAGCCGGGCTGTGTGATCAACAGCCGGATCAAGGGTGCGGTGCCGCCGAAGCAGATCCCGCCACCGCTCTGTGACTACATCTCGAGTGGCGACAACGAGATCTTCAAGGATGCGATCGGCTTCGAATGGGAGAACCCCGGCTCGATGAACACGAGCTACGGCTACAACCCCAACGACCACCAGTGGCACTCCGCGGAAGAGATCGTGGCAAAGCTGGTGCAGATCGTCAGCAAGGGCGGCAATTACCTGCTCAATGTCGGGCCCACGCCGCAGGGGACGATCCCCCAGCCCTGCATCGAGCGCTTGGCCGAGGTCGGCCGCTGGATGGCGGTCAATGGCGACGCGATCTACGGCAGCATGCCGTGGAAGGTCAGCGAAGAGGCTGACGCCGCTTCGGGCCGGGTCGTCCACTTCACCGCCAAGGGCGATGCGGTGCAGGTGTTCTGCCCGGTGAACGGCAAGGGAGGCGACATCGCGATCAAGGCCTTGGGCAGCGGGCCGCTCGCGGGCCGCCGGATCGCATCGCTGGAACTGCTGGGTTCCACGCAGGCCGTGACCTGGTCACAGGGCGCGGACCAACTCACGCTTACGCTCCCCGCCCAGGCTCCTGTCGGCGCGATGGCCACCTACCGGATCCGGTTCCAGCCTTGACTGGATGCGTTTGCCGCAAAGCCGCGCAGCTCGCAAAGCTCCTTCACTGAAGCGACGGAAGGTCAAGAGGAACTCAAAGGGAAGACTTGGCAGAAACGGGGTCGTCGGGCGCACGATTCCGCAGAGCACGACAGGCTGTCCGTCCCTCGATCCCGATCTATCCCTTGATCGGATTCCGGAGATCAATCATCCGCGTTTTTCCGGCGATCTGCATTGGGTGGTCGTGAGATGATTTTTCCGAGGTTGATCCCGAAGTATGACAGGCAATTGAGAAGCAACAGAGTTGCACCTGCCTCATCGAGGTTGCCGATCACGGGAAAATTGTCCGGTATGAGCTCAATCACGCCCGCCCCGATATTCGCCAGGTATGCGGCTGACAGCAGGCCTAGCAGCAACACGATGATGTTTTTGATCGTTTTCATGGAATCACCTCGCTTTTGGTCTTGAAGGAATGGCGCTTCTGGAGCGGCTCAAGGCGTTCCAGCAGATTTTCGACGGCGGCACCCATCAGGTCTGGTTCACGGGCAGCCTTGCGGGCTTGTCGCAAGAGTTCGTTCTGGGCGGATTCGCGCTCTTCTGGCTGGATCTTGTTCCACCATCCATCTTCGTCCTTGAGCACATGGAGCTTGGTAAGCTCGCACGAAATGACCTCAGGTTCATGGTGCCTGAGCGTGACGGTCCGGCCATCGTCCGAGACGATCATGCGGAACGCATCATCCACAAGAAACCCGGCTTTGGCGGTGAAGTCCCCCTTCAGTTCGAGGCGCTTTGTGCTGCCTGCCCACGTGGCCTCGTAGGTGTAGGTGTGTTGAAACGACTTCGTTGCGGTGACGATTCGAGTCTCCTTGACCGCTGGTCCATGCACTGTCGCGGAGCCGATGATCACCTTCGGCTCGAACTGCAATGCGTGGTTGATGTCCTTGCCGGCCCGCCTGAGCAGATCGTATCCGGAGTTGGCGGATTGGATCAGGCCGTCCTTGGTCGCTCCCGCGATTTCTTTGGGGCCTTTGAAGATCAGAAAGTAAATGCCGCCGAAAAGAACTGCGATCACCAGGCTGACCGCCATTCCGATGGCGAGAGCGTGCGTCGATTTGTCTTGGTTCATAGGTTCGCGGGCCAGGATAGAGCCTATGCGATGTTGCGTTTGGAGAGCGAGCAAGAAACGCATCCCGCCAGCCGACGCAAACGGCCTGGTTCGTGGGGCATTCTTGTCTGCATTCAACCTCTGTTCGGGCAGTAGCAAACGATCCAGTCCTCGACTGGGTGCGTGGACCGCAAGGCATCAATGGCTGCACCGTAACTTGCGATCATGGAATCCGGCAGGCCCCATGTCCTGGGGACGGAGCATGTCCCATAATGCCCAAGCGCCGCACCCTTTGGAATTTGCAACAAGCGCTTTTCGAATTCTTCGAAGTCATGGGTGGTGATGACCTCCTTGGTCTTTTGGGTGGCCAGAATGTAAAGCGGGACCGGCGCCTCTTCGCTGCCCTGATTGACCAGCATGACCCCGTAATCCTCATGCAGCACGAAGGGTTCCATGTGATCGAAAGCATGGATTTCCCAAAACACCAAGCGGCCATTCTGGTCATGCTCACCCACTTTGAAATCGGAAGGTGCCATCACCCATCCGGAGCTGGCTTCGGCCACTGCGATATTCCCGCGGTCGCATAAGGCCAGCGCAAGAACGGCAGCCAGCCAGCAATAGATCAATGGGGTGATTTGTTTCATGAACCGCGCTGGCTCGCTGGGTGTTTGCTCACCGCTTGGGCATCTGCCCCAAATCCACCTTGGTGTCGTGCTGCCCCGGGGGATTCAAAGCGTCGACGCTTAGCAAACCTCGCCGCCTTGCTCAACGAGATTCGAGCGTAGGGGAAGTCGGGAGGAAGGATGAGGGATGAAGGAGGAAAAATGAGGAAGCGCCTTCTTTAGACGAATGCCGCATTCCGCTTAGCGAATACCGAATGCGGAGCATGGCGGCTGCAAGCCGCCAACCGGCGCGATGGCTCAGAGCGGCTGGGGGCGGATGGATTTTGTTTCGTTGCCGATGCGGACCTGGACTTCGCCGGCTTGCTTGGAGCGGATGGTGTAGCTGCTGATCTTGCCGTCCTTCCATTCCATGTCGACCTGGTGGCCGCCGCGGGCGCGCAGGCCGGTGACCTTGCCGTTCGGCCAGGCATCGGGCAGGGCGGGCAGGAGGTGGATCACCTCGCCGTGGCTTTGCAGGAGCATTTCCGCGACGGCAGCGGTGCCACCGAAGTTGCCGTCGATCTGGAACGGCGGGTGGAGGCAGAACAGGTTCCTGCCGCCCTTGGCGATGAGCATGTTGAGCAACTTGTGGGCGTGGTTGCCGTCGTGGAGGCGGGCCCAGAAGTTGGATTTCCATGCCATCGACCAGCCGGTGCTGGCATCGCCGCGGCGTTCGAGCGTCACCTTGGCGGCCTTGGCGAGTTCGGGGGTGTGGAGGATGCTGATCTCGTCGTGCGGGTGGAGGCCGTAGAGGTTCGAGACGTGGCGGTGGGTCGGTTCCTTTTCATCGTAGTCCTCGAGCCATTCCATGATCTGGCCGTGTTTGCCGATGCGGTTGGGCGCGAGTTTCGCGCGGGCCTCGACCAGCCGCTTGCGGAACAGCTCGTCGCTGCCGAGCGCTTCCGAGGCGCGGATGCAGTTCGAGAACAGCTCGCGCAGCAGCTGCATGTCATGGGTCGGGCCCATGCAGATGCGTGCGGTCTTGCCGTTGGGCATGATGAAGGTGTTTTCCGGCGAGTTCGACGGCGCGGTGACGAGCCAGCCGGTCTTCGGGTCGGTGATGAGCATGTCGAGGAAGAACTCGGCCGAGCCCTTCATGATCGGATAGGCGTACTTGAGGAACTCCTTGTCGCGGTTGTAGTCGTAGTGTTCCCAGAGGTGGTCGCAGAGCCAGGCGGTGCCGGTGGCGGTGGCGCCCCAGGCGGCCGACTCGCCGGGGGCGGTGAAGCCCCAGATGTTGGTGATCACGTGGGCGACCCAGCCCTTGGCGTTGTAGTATTCCTTGGCGGTTTTCGAGCCGGGTTCCTGCAGCGATTCGATGAGCTTGAAGAGCGGCGTGTGGCAATCGCCGAGCCCGGTGACTTCGGCGGGCCAATAGTTCATCTGGACGTTGATGTCGAGGTGGTAGTCGCCATTCCACGGTGTCTGGATGCCTTCGGCCCAGATCCCTTGCAGGTTGGCGGGCATCGTGCCGGGGCGCGACGAGCCGATCAGCAGGTAGCGGCCGAAGTTGAAGTAAAGCTCGGCGAGTTTCGGATCGCTCGCGCCTTTGGTGAGTGCGGCGTGGCGCTGGTCGGTCGGCAGGGCGGCGGTCGCGGCGCTTTCGGCCTTGCCGTCGTCGAGCGAGATCGTCATGCGGTCGAAGTAGCGGCGGTGGTCGGCGATGCTGTCGGCGCGGAGTGTGGCATACGGCTTGGCTTTCGCCTTGGCGATGTCGTCGGCCGTCGCCTTCAGCGGATCGGCGGTGCCGCGTCCGGCGAAGCCCTGATAGTTGGTGGCGGCGGCGACCAGCAGCAGCACCTCGTCGGCGGCATCGACCGTGAGGGTGTCGTGGTTCACCGTGACCTTGCCGCCGGTGTTGAGCGCGTGGAGGCGGGCCACGAATTGCATGCCTTCGACTTCCGCCTGGCCGCTGGCGGTGTTGCCGGTCATCAGCAGTCCCTTGCTGCCGTCGGCGCTGGTGGTGAAGTTTTGAAGCCGGTCGAGGGTGGCGCTGAAGGAGATTTTCCCCGGCTTGTCGGCGGTGAAGCGGAAGGCCATCACCTCATCGGGCGCGCTGGCAAAGGCCTCGCGGGTGTAGGTGACGCCGTCTTTCTGATAGCTCACGCTGGCGATGGCATTTTGCAGGTCGAGGCTGCGGCGGTACTTGGTGGTCTGCTCGCGCGGGTCGAGCGCGATCGAAACCGGCAGCTGCCCTTGGCCGCGGTAGTTCGAGCAATAGATCGCGATCGTGTTGTCGCCGGGTTTGAGCAGGCTGCCGATGTCCTGTTCGAACTTCTGGTGGCCCATCGCCTGCCAGCCCGGCAGATCGCCGGCGAGCTGGCCGTTGATGTAGACCTGCCCCTGGCGGGCTGCGGCGTCGACCCGCAGGACGCTGAGTTCGGCGAGTTGGTTTTCGCTGAGCTTGAGGTCGTGGCGCAGCACCACGCGGTCATCCTTGACCAGCTTGCGCGCGCCGCTGACGGCCTTGCTCCCGGCGAGGATGTAATCGGTCCAGCCCTGGGTGGAGGCCGCGGGGTTCACCGCCTCGGCGATCTTGCGCGTCACTTCGCTGCGTTGTTCGCGGACATCGCCGGCATTGCTTGCCTGGATCAGCGTGTACTTCCAGGTGTTGAGCGGCAGGGACTCGACCTCCGAAGCCCAGGTGAGTTGGAGGTTGCCGAGTTCCTGGAAGCAGCCCCAAGGGCCGCGGGCACCGCCGCGCGAGCCGCCGCCGGTGCAGGTGAAGGTCTGGTTGACCAGGGCCTCGGCCTCGTCGTTCTTGCCGGCCAGCAGGAGTTCGCGGATTTTCGGCAGGTTCTGCGACGCGTTCTCGCGGTTCCAATTTGTGCGCGAGCCCGACCACACCGATTCCTCGTTGAGGCCGATGCGTTCACGGCCGACGCCGCCGAAGATCATCGCGCCGATGCGGCCGTTGCCGATCGGCAGCGCTTCGGTCTGCCACTGGGTGGCGGGTTGTTGGTACCACAGCGTGGTCGCGGGATCGGCGGCGGGCTGTGCGCCGGCGAACTGGAGGAGGGTGGCGGAGAGGGCGAGCTTGCGGTGCATGGCGTGGATCTAACGGTTTCGGACGGGGAAGAGTTTTTCCATGTTCAGGCGGCAGATCTTGTCTTCGACCTCCTGTGGCAGGTCGAGTTCTTCGATCAGCGCGAATTCCGGCGCGGGCGGCTTGTTGAACGACCACCATCCGCTGTCGCTGCCGAAGAGCAGCTTGTCGGCGTGCTTGATGAAGAATTCGCGCGCCATCTGCCTGTCGCGGCCGATCGGGCTGCGGCCCACGGTGCAGGAGATGTCGGCATAAAGGTTCGGATAGGTTTCGAGCAGCCGGCCGCAGGTGCCGTCCTTGATGTGGCGCCACCAGTCGGAATGGGCGATGAGAATGCAGTCCGGGTGGGCTTTCAGGACGTTCTCGAGCCGCGGCAGGCCTTTTTCATCGAGGTTCTGGCCGCGGTCCATGTGGAACATCACCGGCAGGCCGACCTTTTCGCAGGCGGCGTAGAGCCTGAGGTTCTTCGGGTCGTCGAATTTCAGTCCGGTGCCGTAGTGTTCGCCGAAGCCGATGGCGCCATCCTGTTTCTCACGGGTGAGGATGGCGACCGCCTGTTCGACGGTTTCGACATCCTCCGGATAGATGATGCAGAAGCGTTCGATCACGCCCCGGTGCTTCGCGTAGTTGGCGAGCATCAGGGTGCGTTCCTCTTCGTTGCGCGGCAGGCTCTGGCGCAGCGGGTGGTTGATGACGCGTGCGACCTGCGCCGACTTCATCCATTCCACGATGCGTGCGAAGTCCTGATCGCTGCGGGTGTGGAAATGGACATGGGCGTCGAAGAACACCCGCGGGTTTGGCTGCGCGGCAGGCATGGCCGGCTCCGCCGCGTGGGCGGGCAGCAGCATACCGGCCAGTGCGAGGGCCAGGAGCGCGGGTGGCAGGAACGGTTTCATCAAGCGCATGGGTTGGCGTGGCGTTGGGGAGCGCTGTCGCGCTCAGGGTTGTTGCCGCAGTTGGGCGGGGATTTCGGCGAGCACCTTGCGGCTCGATTCCAGGATCCGGCCCTGTGGGTCGGGGCCGACGTTGAGCAGGAAGTTCGCGTTGCGCGAGTGGGCGGTGCGGATGTGTCTGGCGAGGCTTTCCGCGTTTTCGACGGTCTTGAAGCCTTCGTGCCAGAACCATTGGGACTCGAGTTTCCAGCAGGTTTCGCCGGGGTGGCTGTTGGTTTCGGGGAAGTGACGGGTTTCGGTGACCGAGATGTCGAGGAAGGGCTGTCCCTTCTTCTTCCAGTCCCACCAGTTGCCGCAGGCGATGAGTTGCGGGCCGAAGCTGCGTGTCCAGGCCTTCGCGGCTTCGGGAGTCATCGTCCGGTCGTCGAGGCCGTCGTTCCAGAGGTAGAATGCCTCGGGGAATTTTTCCACCAGCTCGGCGATCTGGTTTTTCTGGAATTCAACCTGTTCTTCGAGCGTGTGGGATGCGGGATCGCATTCCGGCGGCAGGACCTTGAACTTGTCGGCAAAGCCCGGGGTGCGCCAGCAGTAGTAGAGTCCGACTTTAAGGCCGCGGCTGGTGAAGGACTTCACGAATTTCGCGACGAGGTCCTCCTTCACCGGGCACTTCGGGTGCATGATGTCATAGGTCGTGTACCGGCTGTCCCAGAGGCAGAAGCCGGCGACATGTTTGGTGGTCAGGACCGCGTAGGTCATGCCGGCGGCTTTGGCGGCGTCGGCCCAGGCGTCGGTGTCGACCGCTTGGCCGGGATTGAACGTCGACGGGCAGGGTTGGCCTTCGACCCACTGCTGGCCGTGGTAGGTGGCCATGTTGTAGTGGATGAACATGCCAAAGCCGAGTTTGCGGAACTCCGCCTGTGCCTGTTCCACGGACGGTTCGGCATGCAGGGCATGGCTGGCGAGGGCCAGCGTGAGCAGGGCATGGATGGGGCGCATGGGCATGGGTCGTTGGCAAAGCGGGATGCACCGCTGGCGTCACGCGGCGGGGCCATCACCGGTGGGGGTGATGGCCGGGCCGGGTGACTTCGGCTTCATGGGCTCGGCTTGCCCAGGACGGCGGGAGGAAGGGTGGCTTCTTCCAGCCAGACGCTGAGGTGTCCGCTCGGTGGAGCGGCCTTGTCGCGGTGGCTGTTCTGGCGCAGGAAGGCTTTGACGGCCACGGTGACTTCGCGGTTTTCCACCAGCGGGCGGATCGATTCGAAGATTTGGGCACCGCGCGGGTCGCCACCGCTCTTGTAGTAGCCGCCCTTCATTTCGGCGACCTGCTGGCCGTCGAGGTAGAGGGCGAAGCCTTCGCCTTCCCAGACGTGGCTGCCGCCGCCGACGACGATGCGGTAGCGTTTGCCTGCCTCGAATGCGGGCATCTTGAAGCTGCCGCGGATGAGCAGGACTTCCTTTTCCCAGAGCGTATTCGGCGTCACGTCGCAACGGCACTGCGGATTGCCGCAGCGTTGGCGCAGGGCGGCGAGTTTGCCGTTGTTCTGGCCGAAGGGGGCCTTGCCGGTTTTCCATCCGGCCTTGGCGGCGTCGAAATCCGGTGCGGCCCAGGCGTCCATGCCGGCGGGCAGGGTGATCGGCCGGTAGCGGTCGCCCTTGGCATCGGTTTTCTTCTCGGCCGGGTCGAAGCTGAAGTATTGCCACTCGGCGAGGCGCATTTCCGGGCCGACTGTTTGCCATTGGTAGTCGGTGATGCCGGCGAGCTCGTAATACCCGATGAGCTTATCGAGCTGGCTGGACAGGGTGGCGCCGGGCTTGGCGGGGGCCTGGTTGCTGACGACCGACTCGAGGTCGAGTCCGCGGCGCAGGTAGCTTGGGACATTGGCGGCTCCGGCGACGAAGTCGGGGATGATTTTGTCGAGGACGATCGGCCGCAGGGCGGCGCGCATCGTTGCGATCGCATCGCTGCCGAGGGCCGGGACGCTCGGCAGGGCGGCGACTTTCTCGGGCATTTTCGGGTCGGGGTATTCGACCTTGCCGCCATAGAGTTCCACCATCGCGCGGCCGAGCGCGTCGCCGACCAGCATGTAGGTCTCGGCGTTGTGGTTGTAGTGGTAGCTTTGGTTCATCGGCGAGACGCTGGCGTCGCGCCAGAACGGGCGGGTGTCGATCGTCTTCACGTTGCCGGCGAATTCCGGGTGGCGGGCGGGGTCGGCGATGTTGAGCTGGGCTTGGAACACGAGCTTCGCATTGCCTTCGCTGCCCTGGCTGCCGCAGCCGGTGGCGATCGCCCACTTGGCATTCGGCGCGTTGAATTCCTTGCGCCAGGCACGGATCAGGTTGGCGAGGTTTTCCTCATACCTTGCGGTGTGGGCGGCGTTGCCGGCGTCCTTGTGGCCTTGGAACCAGACGAAGCCCGCGACTTCAAATCCCTGCTCGGCGTATTCGGGGTACTTCTCCTTGAAGCTCTTGAGCACGGCATGGATCGAGTCCGTGTATTCGTCATACTGCTTGCCGGCATACCAGCCCTTGCCGTCCCAGGGAACGACCTTGCCGTTGGCGTCGAGCATTTCCTTGTAGCCCGGTTGTTCCTGGCCTTCGAAGGTGTAGCGTTTGCTGCCGGGCGGGAGGATGTCCCAGCCGAGGCTGCGGTTGCCGATGTCGGCCTTCATCACGATGACCGGTTCGTCATGGAAGGTGCCCATGACGTAGCCGAAGCCGAGTTCGGGGCCGAAGGCCTTGCCGATGGTGCCGGGGCTGAGCGGCTTGGTGGCGCCTTTGCCCATGTAGGCGTTGTTGAGCATCACGTCCTTGCGCTCGGTCCAAGACCCGTCCTCGGCGACCAGGTGGGGGAAGCGGCCGAGCTCGTTGACGACAAACTTCAAGTCGCCCATGCCCTTGAGTTCGGTCATCTCGAGCCAGAGGGTGGCCGGGCCATCGCCGAGGAAGGTGATCTGGAGCGGGTGGCGCTGGCCTTTTTCCAGGCGGATCCCGGTGAGGACCGCATCGGCGTCGCCTTCCTTGCGGTAGACTTCCTTGCCATTGAGCGTCGCGATGGCGCGGGCGCTCGCGCCGTGGCCGGCGTGGAGCTGATAGGTCGCGCTGTGCGGGACTTCAAGGAAGGCGTCGACCACGACCGGCTGCGAGCCGCTGGCTTTCGGCAGCGTGGCATCGGCCGTGCCGAGTGCGACGGTGGGGCTGCCGGGCAGGCTTTTGGCGATGCCACCGGCGGGGGCGCCGGCTTGTGCCGATTGGAAAATGCCGAAGCGCAGGATGGCGGTGCTTTCGCCGGGGAGGGTGCCGTCGCTGACCGAGGGGTCGGCGGAGAGGAAGATGCGCGAGTAGAACGGTTGGGCGCCCTCGATGCGGCCGAAGCCCAGCGAGTTCGACTGGCCGGACTGGATGTAGACTTTGACCGGCTTGTTCTTCGCGCCGGTGTCGGCGGGATCGGGGTCGGGCAGGTCGACCGGCAGCACGGCGGCGCCGAGCGGCATGGCGCCGAGGGCCGTGAGAAGCAGGGATTTCAGCAAATGGTGGGCAGGCATGCGGGTAATCATGGGAGTCGGGTGGGGTGAAGAAACGGGGATGGGTGGGCTGCTTATTTCGCGGCTTGGGCTTCCTGGCAGAGCAGTTCGATCAAGGGACTGGGATCCGGCAAGCCGTGGGGGTGGTGGTCGCCACCTTCCTTCGGGAAGGTTTTGATGCGGCCCCCGGATTTCTCCCACAGGTCGACGAGCGGCTTGGCATTGTCGACATAGGGCACGGTCCGGTCGACCGTGCCGTGCACCGAGACCAGCAGCACGCCGTTCTGGATGGCTGGGCCAAGGCCGTCGGTCGGGCGGAGGGATTTTGCGATCGCTTCCTCATCGGAGGCGAATTGGAACTCCGCCTTGTAGCGCCGCCAGTCGCCCTTGCTGCCACAGCCTTTTTCGATGAGCTGGAGGCCGGCCGGCCACGAGCGGGGGTCGCAGACGCCATTGTCGAGGTAGAGCACGCTGACGCGGTCGGGGTGCAGACGCGTCCAGGCGTTCACGTAGAGTCCGCCGCGCGAGATGCCGAGCAGTGCCGGGCGTGCCGCCAGGCCGCGTTTGCCGTGAAGCTCCTCATAGGCTTTTTCCCAGACCGCCATGGCATTCGGCGATCCGAACTGGTTGCTGACGTAGACATGCGCGATGTGCCAGCCTTTCGCGACCAGTCCGGCTTCGAGCGACCGGAGGTGGCCGGGAAATTCACCGACCCAAAGCCAGGGTTTGCCGGGAGCCGGCTCCGCGGGCACCGTGAGGATCAGGGTTTTGCCTGCGATGGTGATTTTCTCGGTGGTGGACTTGGGACTCGCCTTCGGGGCGTCGGCGGCAAAACCGAAGGGCGGGCTGAGCAGTACCAGCAGCAGGCAGAGACGTGGGGTGATCATGGGTGGGATGGGTTGTGCGGGTTGCCGCGACTCACTTGCGCTTCAGGACAAACCACGGGGATTTCCAGGCCTTGCCTTTTTTGGTGTCGAAGCCGCCGGTCTGGATGAAAAGGAATTCGCCGCCCTGCACGGTTTCCACGCGCATCTCGAGCGCTTCGTTTTTGTTCAGGTTCATCAGCGTCTGGTCCGACCAGATCCACAGCGGATCCCCGGTCCTGCCGTCGGGCTGGAACGTGAGTTCCTGCACCGGCGCGCGTTTGGCGTCACCGGGTTTCGCGGGGTTGAAGTCGGCCAGCGAGTCGACCGAGCCGATGGTTTTCCATGTGCCGGAGACGGCCGGGTTGCTTTGGAATTTCCCGTCCCAGACAAACTTGCCGTCCTCGGGGTTCAGGTCGTTGGCGTCGGTGTCCTGAAGTGCCTGCCAGTCCTGCGAGGTCATTGGCGTGACCATGGCGGATTCGAGGATTTCCTTTTCGCCGACCGGCGGGAGTTTCATTTCCTGGACCCAGATCGTCAGGTGGCGGTTCTGCCATCCCGGTTTGCCGCCCATGAAGCTGATGAATGACAGCTCGGTTTCACCGCCATTGAAGTCGGCCCACCAGCCGCGGTGGATGTGGTCGCCGATCGGTTTGGCGCCCGCGCGTTTGTCCACGGAGCGAGTTTGTTCGTGGAACAGCTTGCCATTGACGTAGAGGCGGAAGCCTTCGCCGGCGCCGACGTGCGACATGCCGCCGATGAGCAGGCGGTAGCGGTGGCCTTCCTTGAGGGTCGGGAACCTGAACTTGCCTTTGAGCAGCAGCACCTCCTTTTCCCAGAGCGTCTGCATTGGCAGGCCGTGGCGGCAGAAGTCGAGCGGGCAGTTGCCGGGCTTGGTCACGAGTTGGCCGTTGGTCGCGCCGAAGGGTGCGAGGCCGGATTCCCAGCCGGCCTTGGCGGCATCGAAAGATGGCTTGTAAAACTCCTCCATGCCCTTGGGGAAGGTGATCTCGCGGTAGCGCGTCTTGCCGGAATCCCAAGCGAGCTGCTCCGGCGGGTCGAAACTGAAGTGGTGCCACTTCATTTCGTCGGGTTTCGGGCCGAAGTCGTGCCAGTCGAAGTCGTTGACGCCGATCTGGCGGTAGAGGTTGGCCAGCCCGAGCATGCGCGCTTCGTGGTAGTAATAGTTCGGCGGGACGTGTTCGTTGGCCTTTTCCTTGAGCAGGTAGTCGCGGCTTCCGCCGATGTAGCGCGGGATCAGGCGGGTTTGGATCAGACGGGCGACCTCCTTGCGCAGCTCGGGGCTGAATTGTGAGGAATCGGCTTTCAGATAGAGATCCGCATACGGCAGGGCATCGGCGGAATTGCCCTTCTTCGTAACCTCATACAGCACATCGAAGCCTCCGGGCACGTTGGCCAGGGTTTGGGCGATGATTTCGCGCATCCCGGGATCGACGCGGTCGTTGACGTCCTTGAGCGGGTGGTTGACCGGCACGTAGTTGCGGTAGGCGTCGCCGAATTCCTTGCGTGCGAGTTCCTGTACGGCGGACGGTGCGGTGCGCAAGCTCTCGGGCAGCGCGCCCCAGCGGATCGGGTTGAGAATGTTGACCACATGGTTCGTGCGCAGCCGCCTGCCGATGGCGGGGATGACCTTCTGATAGCATCGTTCATCGGTGACCACCGGGGTGAGGGCGATGAATGCCGAATGGTGGAGCCACCATTCCGGGTGATCGAGGTAGGGAAGGATGAGGTCGAGCTGGGCGGCGATCCATTCCTTGGGAGCCTTGGCCAGCAGGCGCAGTGCGATTTCCTTCACAAACCAGGACTCCTTGCCGTCACTGAGCATCGCGCGGAGGCGCTCGAGGCGGCGGGTCGTGAGCAGGTCGCTGCCGGCGGCCTTACTGTCGAGGAATTCGAGTGCCGTGCGGCGGACGCGGGCGTCATCGTGTGCGAGCAAGCCGTCGAGCAAGGCCGGGTCGTGCTTACCGATCTGGTCCTGATAGATCGTGCGCACCGTGTAGTTCGGATGATGGAGGAAGTGGAGGAGTGTCGCGCGGTCGAGCGGCTTGCCGTTCCTGGCGACGACCAGGGCCAGTCCGTTTGAGTTGGCGTAGGTTTCCTTCGAGAGGTCAGGCATCGAGCCATCGGCGAGCCTGGCGGGAAGGATCGATTCGAACTCGTCATCCTCCGCCGTGCCCCAGGGGCGTTCGGGGAGCTGATAGGGTTTGGAGAACTTGCTGCGCGGGGCCCCGGTCAGGCGCAGGGTTTTGCGCGGAAACGTGAATGTCAGGGCGTAGCCGACACCCCATTCGGGATTGTCGTAGCGCTCGCCGCCGAGGATGCCGAAGGACCCGTCGAAGCGGCGTGAGAGTTCATAGTGCCAGCGGCGGTTCTCCATGAACTCGCGGTAGTGTTTCGGCGTTTTTTCATGGAGCAGTCCCATCGACGCGCTGCGCCAGATTTCGCCGATGCCGCCGCCGGTGTGGCCGTGGAGCATGAAGCCGGTCGAATAGAAGGCGAATTGCGAGGTGGTGTCGCGGGCGCGGGCGTAGATGGATTGCTCGCCCTCCGGGGTCAGGTTGGCGGCGGCGGCCATGACGATCGCGTTCTTGCCGTTCTTGCCATTGTCGGTGAAGCCGCTTTCGGGCTTGTTGTTGCCGTAGGGGACGTTGCCGCGGCCGGCAAAGCGGTAGAAATGCGCGAGCGTCCGCAGCAGGGTGTCGTCGGGAATCTTCGCGCCGCATTCCTTGGCCATGAGCAGGTAGGCCGCGCAGAGCACGC
>CBFGOB010000022.1:0-15715 GCA_965650215.1 uncultured bacterium
GGGTTGCTCCAGCCGGCCTGGGTGATCGAATCGCCGAGGAAGGCGATCTGGTCGCCGGATTTGATGAGGATTTCCGCTCGTGCCATGGGCAGGCTGCAGAGGCTGACGGCGAACAGGCGGGGAAGCAGGGATTTCATGATGAAGCATAGCCAATCCTTGATCCGGGACCGAACGCAAGCCCCAAGCGGCGGCCGGAAACGATGGCTTGAAAGAAATGCAGAACCCGGGAGTAATGACCAAGCTATGAATCCAATTCCCAAAAACCTCGCCGCCCTGTGCGGTCTGTCGCTGCTGGCGACTTCCACCCTCCATGCCGCGGACCTTCCGGACCCGGATGGCAAGCCCGCCGACATGTCCAAACCTGTCCAGGTGTTCCTCATCATGGGCCAATCCAACACCCTCGAAATGGGCAAGGTGACCCCGAACCTTGGTGAGTTGTATCCCTTCATGGTCGACGACGCCGGCAAGTGGACCGTCCGTCAGGACGTCCGCAACGTCTCGGTGATGGTCGGCAAAGGCGTTTACCGCAACGACTGGCTCACGATCAGCGGCAAGAAGATCGGCATCGAGGTCGGCATCGGCCATCAACTCGGCAATGCGATCGATGCCCCGGTGATGATCCTCAAGAGCTCGATCGGCAACCGCAGCCTCGGCTGGGACCTGCTGCCTCCGGGCAGCCCCCGCTACACCCACGAAGGCAAGGAAGAACCCGGCTACCGCGAGTATGTGGATGGCGACAAGATCCTTCCCTATCAGCCGGGCGTTTCGAAGGTGATTGGCCAGAAAGGCCCGAGCAAAGGCAAAGAGGTTGATCCTTGGTATGCCGGCAAGCAATACGACGACGATGTTGCCAACGCCAAAAAGGTCCTCGAGGACCTCGCCACCCACTACCCCGGCGCCACTCAATACGAAGTGGCCGGCATCCTCTGGTGGCAGGGCGACAAGGACATGCGTGTGCCCGCCCATTACACCCGCTATGAGCAGAACCTCGTGAATCTCATCAAGTCGCTGCGCAAGGATTTCAACGCGCCGAAGGCCGCGTTTGTCGCCGCCTCGCTCGGCCAGACCGAGGAAGGTGACACGACCTCCGGCCACGGGGTGATCATGCAGGCGATGAAGAACGTCGCCAGCGGCAAGTATGCCGCCGAACTGGGCGACAACATCGGCTTTGTCTACACCCACCCGCTCTCCAAGGGCGGCAGCTCGAGCTCTCACTACAGCGGCAATGCCGAGACCTACACCAACGTCGGCCTTGCCATGGGTGAGGCGATGAGCAAGCTGCTCAAGAAGTAAGCGTCTTCCCGGCGATTCCGGTTTCCATCCGTGTGCGGTCCGTCCGCACACGGATTTTTTTGCCCGCGTTCAACCTGGAAGCCGGAATCGAATCACTGATAGCGCGGATCAGTGCGGATGTTGAAGTGGTTTTGCGGTTTTCCATGCAGGGCTGCGTGGTGATGGTGCCTGCCAGGGTTTCGCGGTCGGGAAGGGATTGCGCAGGATGTTGACCACGGATTTTCATGGATGGCACGGCGAGGATTGCGGTTTGAATCCTGAACCTTGCTGATCGGTCCTGTCGTCGATTGCCGCGAGCTGTGATACCTGGGGCGGGAGCATTAAAAATGGTGTGGTCAGATCAAAGTGGCGGCGATTTCCTTCAAATGCTCAGGGCGTGCCGAGCACCCGCTTCCAATGCCCCGCCGCATCTTTGGATGCCAAGACCCAGGGTTTGTGACCGGGCACTTCCAGGGCAACCTTGTCGGGTGCAACGAGCTTCACCTCAAGTGCTTCGCGCCTTGCCCGGGATGGATGAAGCAGATGGATGGACAAACGCTGCCAGCTGAATCCCTGGCGGTTGAACTGTCTTTCGGAATGCATTTCTCGCACGATCGCCGCTGCCTCGTCCGGAATTCGCGGGTCAATCCGGAGCGGTGCCCTGAGGAGGAAGGGGTGCAGGCACCAGCACGCATGAACCATGCCGGCCATGGCCATTAGAATCAGCGTGTATTTGATGATGGGGCGCTTCACGTCCGGTGTGGTGGATGGTTGTCTTAGAGAAACATCGGATCCCTGGCTTTGGGCCGCGGTTGGAGGAAGTCATCGGAGCTGAACGGCGCTTCGGGGTGCAGGGCGGGGGTGCTGTTGGCGCGGTTTTTGAAGAAGTGATCGGCCCGATCTTCAGCGGCCACGCTATGGCTTTTCAGCAGGAATCGTACTTCGTTTGCGTCTCAGCATTTCCGTTCGCTTTATTGATTCTCCGCAGGCTTGCTGGCAGGTGCTTCGTTGTCATGGCGGATGCCTGGCCAGAAGAGGTCCCACTCGAAGGGTCGTGAGAATTCGCCGTAGTGGCAGGTCTTGCAGTCGCCGGGGCCGAGCGGGCGGAAGCGGAAGGAGTTGGCCTTGCCGTTCTGATAGCGTTCGAGGTGTTCGCTGGCCGGGCCGTGGCAGGATTCGCAGCTGACGTCGGTGAGCTGCTCCTTGCCCATCTCCCTGCGGTAGCCGCCGGGTTTGCCGAAGCCGACGGTGTGACAGGCAATGCAATGCGGGTCGGCGTCGGCACCTTTCTTGACGAGGGTTTCAAACGCCTTGGCGTGGCCGGACTTGCTCCAGATCTCGTGGGCTTTCGGGTGGCAGGATGCGCAGCTGGCGGAGCCGACGTAGTGGGCGGTCGGAGCGACACCGGGGATCGCATCCGGATTGACCGCGTGGGGGTCGTCGACGTCGAGGCGGGTGTGGCGGATCTCGTTGCGGAACTCGCGGACCATGGCCAGCAGTTCCGGGTCCTGCGGGATGTCTTCCCAGAGCAGGTCGATCGAGTGTTTCGGCTCCAGCAGGTGGCGGCGGGGCCCTTGGCTAAGCTTGGCGCTGAGCGTGCCGACCGTGCGGGCCTGGTTGGTGGTGAAGAGGAGGATCGAATCGTTTTCGTGGATGAGTTCCTGGCTTGGGCCTTCGACGTCACCGCCGAGGATCAGGGCGAATTCGAAGTAGTCGCGGGCAAGCCGGCGCATTTCGGATTCCTTGGCAAACGCGAGCAGGATGATCAGATCGCTCTGCTCGCGGAGTTCGGGGAGCTGGCGGTTGATCGCCTCGTTGAGGTTGAGGATGCGGAGGCCGGTGCCGGGGTTGGGGACGCTGTCGGGTGAGACCACGCCGAGGATGCCGATGCGTAGGCCGTCGACCTTGACGATCCGCGAGGGTGGCAGCAGCAGTTCGTTATTGTCGGCGTGGACGAGCGAGGCGCTGATCAATGGCACGGGCGATTCCTTGGCGAGGGTCGCGAGGCGGGTGGCATTGATGCCGGCTTCGCGGCCGCCGACGTTGAGTGCCGAGTAGCCCATGCGTTCATAGGCGCGGGTGAGGTAGCGGTATTGGATGAGGTCGTAGTCCTGGGTGCCGGCGATCGCGCCGCCGACGTCGAGTTTCAGCGTGGTCCCTGGCTTCCGGTTGCGTTCCAGCCAGGTCCGGAGGCGGGTCAGGCCGCCGTGTTGGCCGGTGAAGCAGCCGCAGGGTTCGAGGCGGCCGAAGCTGTCGCAGGTGAAGTGGACCGTCAGCCTCGCGTCGGTGCCGGCGGGATTCGCGACTTTCCAGCCGAGTGCCGCGACGGCGGCCACGCCGGCGGCGATCGCGACGCTGGCGGCGATCCGGGTCCTGGGTTTCCAATCGGTCGGGCGCATCGGTTAGTGGAGCAGGGCGTAGGCGACGGCGTTGACGTTCACTTCGCGGCATTCCTTGATTTCGGCGCCGCCGCAACAGCAGCAGCCTTTGGCATTCGAGGCGTTGTTCAAGCCTTCCGGCGAGTAGGCCATCGCGAGGCGGCCGTTGATGAACATGCCCTGGAGGTAGGTCGTCCTGCCCTTCACCGAGAGGCTGCGGATGGTTTTGACGGTCGAGAACAGCTCGTGGTCCATCGGGATCTGTTTGAGCTGATAGGCCGGCAGGGCGATTGCCATTTCGCGTCTGAACGCGTCGTTCCATTTCGAATCCGAGCAGCCCGGGCTGGCGAGGATGAAGCCGCCGTTCTCGAGGTAGCGGCGGAGGTTCGCCTGTTCGGTCTGGCTGAGTTTGAAGTCGCCCTGGCCGGTGAAGATGCACAGCGGGGTGTTGAAGACCTCCTCCTTCTGAAGGCCGATGCGGATGAATTGCGGCGCGATGTTGAGGCCGGTTGCCTGGGCGGCGTCGCTGAGGAATTGTTCCGCGAAGCAGATCGCGGTTTTGTTTTCGCCATAGACGAGGTTGCCGCAGTAGATCGTTTCCGAGTTCCAGTCGAAGGACGGGTCGGCCGCGTGGGCGATGGCGAGCGAGGCGATGAGGGATGTGAGGGTTTTCATGGCTTGGTGGTGAGGCGGCGGAAGTAGGCGTCGGCGATGTTCTCGTATTGTTGCAGGAGGTTGCTGCTGTCCGGCGTGCCGGTGCGGCGTGACGATTGCCGGTCGATCTTCGCCTCGTCGGGGGTGTCGACCTTGGCGGTCGGGGCCCCGGCGGATCCCTGGCCGCCGCGGTCGCCGCGGCCTGCGATCGAATCCGAGATCGGCCCGTCCATCAGCGACTCGCCCCCGAGCAGGAGGCCGTCCTCGCCGGTCATGGCGTTGGCCATTTCTCCCCCGGCACCGGCCTGGCCGCCTTCGCCCGGCAGTGGCCGGAAGTGGCGTGACATCATCATTTGCCGCAGCGAGTCGCCGGGGTTCAGGTTGCGGCTGAGTTGCAGCACGCGGTCGAGTTCGCCGGCGACGTCCTGCTGGCCCTCCTGCGCCTGGTCGTTGAACAGGCGTTCCATTTCCTGGTCGAGCTTCAAGGCCTGGGCATGGGCCTGGCCGGCCTCCGAGCGGAGCATGCTTTGGGCTGCCTTGCGCGCGAGCCCCGGCATGTCGGCGGCGTCGATCTGGTCCGCGAGCTTGCGCGCGCTCTCGGCGGCGTTCGGGAGTTTTTCCTCCGCGGCGTCCGCGTCGTGGCGGAGTTTCTTGCCGAGCTGATCGAGGTCCTGGGCGAGTTGGCGCTGGCGGGCACCCAATTCGCGCAGCGCGAGCTGGTCGAGCGCATTGAGCTCCTTCTTGTCCTGATAGGCCTTGCTTTGCTGGGCGAGTTCCTTCTGCTCCGCCGCGAGTTCGCCGAAGCGGTTGAAGTCCTTCATCAGCTCGTGAAGCTGGGCGAGTTCCTGCAGCGGTTCGCGGATCGCCTCGTCGGCTTTTTTCTCTTCGCCGGCGAGGCGGTCGAGTTGCTTGCGGGCGGCTTCCGCCATCGCGGCGACGGCTTCCGGGGTGGGGGCGGCGGGAGGCGGTGGTGAGGACTCGAGTGCCTTCTCGCCGTCCTTGTTGTTTTCCTTCACCGAGTTCTCGATCGCATCCGCCTGTGCCTTGAGTTTTTCGTGGAGTCCTTTTTCGAAGTCGTAGAGCGGATCGTTGCGGCCGAACTCGCGCATTTCGCGCGCCATGTCCTCGAGTTGGCGGTTGAGGTGTTGTTGCTGCGCGTAGGCATCCGAGAAGCGGTCGAGCAATTTTTCGTCGCCCGGGTTTTGTTTGGCCGCCTTGTGCAGGGCATCGAGCGCCTCGGCGATCCGTCCTTGTTCGGCGAGCTGATCCTCGAAGCGGCCGAGCAGTTCCTCATACTTGCCGGCGATCATCGCGACGTCCGCGAGTTCGCGCAGCTGGCGGTTGTATTCCGCCTCGGTGATCACCAGGAGGTGGCGTATCGGACTGCGGGCGATTTGGGGATCCGGGCGGTTGTCCACCGCCTCGGCGAAGATGTCGATCCGGTCGCCCGCTTTCGCACCGGCCTTGGCGAGGTCGAGCGGGTATTCGATCCGTTGGTGGCGTGCCGTCGGGGATTCCGGGGTGGCGGGATCGATGGCCAGGAAGCGGTCGTTGACGGCGATGTGCAGCCGCAGCGAATGCAGCCCGTAGTCGTCGGACCCTTCCGTCACGACCGGCAGGGTGAAGTTTTCCGCGACCAGCGCATCCTTCTCCGGGCTGGCGATGGCGACAGCGGGTGGCAGGTCGCTGCTGACCGTGAGTGACGACGACGGGGTTTCGCTGGCCGGGTTGCCGTCGATGTCGCGGATGAAAAAGGTCAGTCGCGCCGAATGTTCCGCGATGAATTCGGTGCCGACCGTGTGGCTTTTGGGTTCGTTGCCGGGTCCGAGGGTGAGGGTGGCGGGTGCGCTGCCGACGCCTTCCATTTCGATCGAGCCGCTTCCGAGCGGGCGGTTCGAGGTGATCTCGATGGCGATGCGGGATCCGCTGAGGGCCTGGAGCGAGGTGAAGCGGTAGGGCAGTTTGCGTACCGGCAGACCGGTGTAGGCTGGTGGGGTGATGCGGACCACGCACTGTTCGATTTGTGGCGTGAGGATCAGGCCGAGCCGGCGGTGGCGGCTGCGGCTGCGTTGGTCGCGGGTGTGGACCGTGAATTCCAGCGGGTGGCGGATGTTTTCCAAAGTGGTGACGAAGGTTCCGTCGCCGCGGGCGAACATCGGCAGCGTAAGGGCCGGGGATTGGCCGTCGGTGGCGACGGCGGTGACGAAGAGCTCCTTCGGCGGGTGGCCGTAGGCCGCGGCTTCCACCGTGAAGGCACCGCCGTAGAGCACCGAGTCGTTGGCGCCGGGTTTGGCGATCTCGAGGCGGGTGAGTGAGAATGGCGGATGGTCGCCGAAGGGATCGGCGAAGCGCAGCCATTGCTGGCGGGCGTGGTGGCCGCCGAAGAGGATGATCGCGGCCAGTACCGCGGCGGACCCCAGCACCTGGCGGACGCGTCGCGGTACCGCGCGTTCCTTCACCAGCGGAGCGAGCGCGGGAAGGTCGAGCGATTTTCCGGCATCGTCGATCGCATGCCGGGCCAGCGTGCGGGTCAGCGGGTCGGCATTCGGGATTTGGGCCGCTTCATCGAGTTGCAGGATGTTGACGAGCTTCGATCCGAGTTGTGGGTTTCGTTCCTCCAGCAAGCGGGCGATGCGCAGCAGGGGCGGGCGGACCACGCAGGCCCTCCAGATGGCGGTGCCGAGGCTTGCCGCTGCGGCGACGGCGATCGCGATGCTGCCGCCGAGGCGCAGCAGGTCCGAAAAGTGGAAGAGGATGTCGGCGACCAGCAGGAGCGGGATGAGGGCGATCAGCCACAGTGCCGAGCGCAGCGCGAAGAGCAGCGCGTGTTGGCGCGCGTGGGCCGCTCCCGCGTGTTGCAGCGCGTCGATGACCGTCGGGTGCTCGCTTGGCTTCGGGTTCATGTGCTTCGGTCAGGTGAGGCCCCAGCGGCGGCGTTTGTGCCATTCCCATCCGAGCAAAGCACAAAGCAGGAGGCAGATCCATGCTTTGTCCCAGAGCGGGATGCGGCGGGTGAGCGGGTCCTGTGTCTCGGTGTCGCTGAGGAGGGCATCCTTCACCTCGGCGATTTCGCCGGGGTCGAGCATGCGTCCGCCCGAGGCCTTGGCGAGTTGTTCGAGGTAGGTGAGGTCCATCGCGGTTTCGGTCGATTCCGCCTGTTCGCGGAAGACGATGAAGCGGGTGCTGAGGGTTTTGCCGTCGGGGGTTTTGACCAGCGCGCGGTATTGGCCGGTTTGGCGCGGGGTGAATTCGGCCTCGCTGGTGTCCGAGCCTTCCTTTGCCTGCAGTGCGAGCGTGGTGACGATCCGGTCGTTCTGATAGATCGTGAGTGGTGGTGCCGCGCCGCGCGGGGTGTTGCCATAGACGCCGAAGCGCAGGCGGATCGTTTCGCCGAGCGGCAGGTTCGAGGTGTCGGCCCTGAGGCTGTAGCCGTCCGAGGGGGTGACGCCGCCGTTGGCGAGCAGCCAGAGGGCGATCTGGTCCCAGAAGCGGTCGTAGGCGTTGTTGTCGTAGTGGGCTTTCGGGTTGAAGACCCAGCGCCAGAGGTTGCCGACGCCGAGTGAGAGCGTTTGGCCGTTGCCGTAGCGGCGGTAGACCGCGGCGGGCGATTGCTGGTTGGTGACCGAGAAGGTGCTGCTCAGGGTTTTCGGCTGGCCGGTGGCGCTGAAGGATGTGACTTCCGGAAATTCATCCACCGCCGCCACTTCGCGGAGGATGCGGAATGCCGGGACCGATCCCGCCTGCGGTGTGACTTCAAGGCGGACGCCCTGGGGTGTGTCGGTGTTCCAATCGATTGGTTCCAGTTCGGTGGCGATCTTCAATTTCGGCGACCATGCCTTGCCGCGGCCGAAGATCACGATGCCGCCGTGCTGTTTCACCCATGATTCCAGCGCGAGGATCCCTTGTTCGCCGATCACGCGTTCCGCCTCGCGGCCGAGGATGACGAGGTGGTAGGGTTTCAGGTCCTCGACGCTTGCCGGCACCTTGAGGCCCTCGGTCGGGCGTTCGCTGTTCGATCGGATCGGCCGGACGCGGTCTTCGGTGAAGGCGACCAGCGAGTCGATGTCGAACTTGTCGTTGCGGTGGAACGAGCGCCGCAGGAACGTGCTGTCCCAGAACGGCCGGCCTTCGATCTCGAGCACCTGGATCCGTTCGGCGATCACGTTGAGGTAGGTGGTTGCCTTGTTGTTCTGGATTTCGCGTTCGTTGGCGATCGGGGCGATGCGGTAGCTGTATTCGTATTGTCCGGGTTCTTCGTGGGCGATTTCGAAGCTCACCGATTGGAAGGGTTCGGTGGTGGTTTGGAGCGTTTGGCTTTGGACCTTCACGTTGTCGCAGAGCAGGTCGACGGTGAGGGTTTCGTGCGGGCAGCCGAAGGTGCGGACCAAGGCTTCGAGCCGGGTCTTTTGGCGGACGAAGGTATGCGGGTGGTAGTTGGCGATGCTGACCGAGACGTCGCGGGCGGATTCGAGGGTGCCGTAAGGGATCGTGAAGATCGGGATGTCGCGCGCGCGGGTGCGCCGCGCGGTTTCGCCGGGTGGCACGAGGTCGAAGTCGTGGCCGTCGGAGAAGAGGAAGAGCCCGGCGGGTGGGGTTTGGCCGCTCATGCGCAGCAGGGCGGCCACCGAGGTGTCGATGCGGGTCGTCTGGCCGTCGCCGGGGGCGAGGCGGATTTGCGCGGCGTCGCAGGCGGTCGCGGTTTCCGAAAACGTGAACCACCGGAGGCGCTTGTCGCCGCCGTCGAGCAGTCCCGCGGCTTCGAGGTGGGCGCGGGCGGCGTCGATGCGGCTGGCGCCGTCGCGGTGGGCTTCGTTCATGCTGGCCGAGGTGTCGACGGCGAAGAGCAGCGACTTTTCCACTGCCGGCACCGGCACCGATTCCTCGCGCATCGGTTGCAGCAGGAGGATGAGGATCAAGGTCAGGGCCGCGAGGCGGGTGCTGAGGAGCGCGCCGTTGCGGAGTTTGCCGAGGCGGCGGCCCGAGCGGGTTTGGTGCCAGACCGCCGAACCCAGCATCACGACCGCGATGAAGAGGATCCAAGGGACGGGGATGATCGGATCGTAGGTCAAGGTTCAGGCGGCGGGTTGGGGACGTTTGAAGAGCGACCCTTCGGCGAGCAGGAAGGCGAGTGCGGCGAGGAGGAACCAGTGGTAGACCGGTTGGCCGCGCAGCAGGCTGCCGTAGTCGGTGGTGGTGCCGACGTAGGATGCTTCGCGCTGCGATTGTCCGGCGCGGTCCGGCAGCACCGAGGGATCGATCGTGCGCAGGTCGGATTGTTCCGGGTCGGTGTTGACGGCGAAGGCGAGCAGCGGGTGTTCGTCGGCGCCGGGCATCTGATAGAATCCGGTTTGTTTCGCGCCGAAGGAGATGCGGATGCGTTCGCCGTTGAGGTCGCTGCGGCAGCGGGCCGGCTGCCGGTCGGGGCCGATGAGCGTGCGTCCGAGCGCGTCCGAGGCCCAGGCTTCGCCGCTGACCGTGTCGCCGACGAGGTAGGGTTCCATGGCGGCGCTGCCGCTGGCGTTGATGCGCAGCAGCATTTCGTGGATCCACCCGGGGAACAGCCGCTGGTGGGCGAGGTTGCTGGCGGTTTCGGCGACCGAGAAATTGCAGATCAGCAGGGTGCCGAGGCCGATCGTGCTTTCCGCGAGTGCGGGGGTGCCGTCGGTGTAGTGGAGGAGGATGCGGCCGTGGCCGCTGGCGGCGGCATGATAGGCGTTGTAGAATTCGAGTTGCGCGAGGTTCTGGCGCCGGACGCCGTCGAAGATCTTGAGGAAGCGCGAGCGGAAGTCGCCGCTGGCGACCTGCATCGCGCCGTTCGGGAGATGGGATGAATCGAGTTTTTGGCGCAGCTCGAGCGGCATCGCCTGTCCGGAGAGGCTGGCGATTTTCCGGAGGTTGGCGGCATCGTCATCGCCGTCGAGGAAGAGGATGACCCCGCCGCCGCCGCGCAGGAAGGTCACCAGCGTGCCGGCCTGGGCGTCGTCGAGCCGTGGCAGGCGCGAGGCGATCAGGCGGGTGCTGGCGGCGATGGTTGCGGGGTTGAGGGTGGCGGGTTCAAGGTGTTTGGGTTTGTAGACCCCGTCGTCGGCGTCGAAGGGATTGACCGCCGTGCTCAGGAACAGCGACGGGCTGGGCACGGCCGAGTTCGGTTCGGTGCCGGTGAGCAGGATGACTTCTTCCTGGCTGCTGACCTGCACCGCGAGGTGGCGGTGGTTGTCGGCCGGGAGGTCGTCCTCCGGCAGGGAGGCGGTCAGTTGCAGCAGTCCGCTTTGCGGAATGGGCACGAGGATGCTGGCCTTGCCTTCCGACCAGGGCGGCAGGGTGATGGTCGTGTCGCGCAGGGTGCTTGGGTTGAATCCGGCCTCGATTTTGCCGGTCCACGGGCGTGAGGAATGGTTGGCGACGCGCACCTGCGCTTCGAGTTCGCCGCCGGCGATCACCGCCCCTTGGCCGAGGGTCAGGGCGACAAGCGCCTGGTTCGGGCGTTGCGGGTCGTCGGTGGCGCTGACGAAGAACAAGCGGCTGTGATCCGGCAGCATGGTGAAATTCACGTCCGCCCAATCGCGGCGTTGGAAGTCGGAGAAGTAGTAGATGTCGAGTTCGCCCTTGCGTTCCTTGGCGAGCCGGGCGGCGAGTTGGTTCGCGGCGTGGAGGTTTGCCTGGGTGAGTGGCGGCGGGGATTGTTCGAGAAAGCGCAGCGCGCCTTCGATGTTCGACGAGAAGGTCGTGAAGGCGGCGGTCGGCGCGTGGTCGATGCGGATGAGGTTGAAGGGATTGTCCGCATCGAGCGACTTCAGCAGGCGCTGGACTTCCGCCTGGGCGCGGCTGCGGGCGGAGCCGCCGCTTTCCCCGCAGCTCATGCTCAGCGAGTGGTCGACCATCAGCAGGACGGCGCGCGGGTTCTTTTGGGTGGCGGCCTTGCTGGTGACGAGCGGATGGGCGAAGGCGAGCAGCAGGGCGATGAGCGCGCAGGTGCGCAGCAGCAGGAGCAGGAGGTGGCGCCAGCGGAAGAGTCGCGAGCGGCCGGCCATCGAGCGCCGGATGTCGTCGATCGACGAGAAGGCGAAGCGTTTCGGAAACCTCCGGCTCAGCCAGTGGATGAGCAAGGGGATGCATGCCAGCGGCCACAGCAGCCAGAGCAGGTTGGCATTGAGGAAGTGCATGGTGCCGTTCAGGAAGCGCGTGCGCGGAAGCCGAGGTAGGCGTCGATCGCTTCGCGGTAGGGGTTGGCGGTATCGACGGCGGTGAAGTCGATGCGGTGTTGGGCGCTGCCGATTTCGAAGGCCCTTCTGCGGGCCTTCATCAGGGCTTCGTAGTCGGCGCGGATTTCCGAGGGTTCGACGTCGATGGTTTCGCCGGTCTCCATGTCGACGAAGCGTGCGAGGTTGGCATCGGGCAGCGATTGCTCGTCGGGGTCGCTGACCTGCAGCAGGAGGATGTCGCAGCCGCGGTGGACGAAGGGTGCGAGGGCGTCGAAGATTTCCTTCGGTTCGTGGCCGAGGAAATCGGAGAGGATCACGAGGCGGCCGCGCCGGCGGATCAGGCGTTCGCATTCCGCGAGGGCGGCGGGCAGGTTGGTTTTGCCTTCGGCCTCGTGGGCCGGGCGGACGAGGGCGCGCAGCATCGACATCAGGTGTCGCCGGGTGCCGCGTGGCGGCAGGTGTTCGAGCACGCGTTCGGCAAACAGGGTGGCGGAGGCCTTGTCGCCCTGTTGGATCATCAGGTAGGCCAGCGCGGCGGCGATGCGTGCGGCCCGCAGGCCCTTGGGTTCGCGCTTGCCTCCGTGGTAGGCCATCGACTTCGAGGCGTCGACCAGCAGGTGGACGTCCATGTCGGTCTGCTGGCGGTAGCGGCGGATCACCAGTTTGCGGCTGCGGGCGAAGACCCGCCAGTCGATCGAGGGGATCGGTTGTCCGGGTTCGTACGACTGGAATTCCGAAAACTCTCCGCCGCCGCCGAGGTCGGGGGATTTGTGGCGGCCCTGGAAGCGGCTTTCGACGGCGGTCTTGGCGAAGACGATGAGGCCTTTGAAGCGCTCGAGTTCCTGCTCGTTGAGCAATTGTGCGGCGCGCTGGTTGCGGGTGATTTCCGCAGCCGCTTCGGCCGATTGCCGCAGGGTCGGGACGACGCGGGTCGCGGGCAGCGGCGGCGGTTTGCGCGGACCGCCGCTGAGGTGGCTGGGCAGCGGTGGCGGCAAGGGTCGGCTGCCCGGCGCCGGCGGGATGACGAGGGTGCGGCGCTGGGCCGCGCTGCCGGGTTCGGGAAGGAATGCTGCCATGACGCGTGGTGGCGGGTGGCTCAGTAGGCGGGTTCCGGGACTTCCTCGATCAATTTGGAGATCAGGTTGCCGGCCTTCAGTCCTTCGCCGGTGGCGCGGTAGTTCGGGATGATCCGGTGGGAAAGCACCTGCGGGGCGACGCGGCGGACGTCGTGGGCTTCGGGGGCCGCGCGTCCGTCCATCAGGGCGAAGGCCTTGGCGCCGAGGATGAGGTATTGGGATGAACGGGGGCCGGCGCCCCACTCGATGTATTGGGTGGCGGTTTCGCTGGCGGAGGTTTCCCGTGGCCGTGTGGCCGAGCTGAGGGCGACCGCGTAGCGGAGGATGTGGTCGGCCACCGGCATCGCGCGCACCAGCTTCTGCACCGCGAGGATGTCATCGCGCGAGACCACGGTCTGGAGGCTTGCGGTGTTGCCGATGGTTGTGCGGCGGACGATTTCGACCTCGTCGTCCGGCGACGGGTAGCCGAGGTCGAGTGAGAACATGAAGCGGTCGAGCTGCGCTTCCGGCAGCGGGTAGGTGCCTTCCTGTTCGATCGGGTTCTGGGTGGCGACGACCAGGAACGGGTTCGGCAGCTTGCGGTTTTCGCCGGCGATCGTCACCGCGCGTTCCTGCATCGCCTCCAGCAGGGCCGATTGGGTTTTCGGCGGTGTGCGGTTGATTTCGTCGGCGAGCAGGAGGTTGGTGAACACCGGTCCCGGCCGGTAGCGGAATTCCATGGTGCCCTGGTGCTCGTGGATCACCTCCGAGCCGAGGATGTCGGCGGGCATCAGGTCGGGGGTGAACTGGATGCGTTTGAATTCCATGCCCAGCACCTCGGCGATCGAGTGCACCAGCAGGGTTTTCGCCAAGCCCGGCACGCCGATGAGCAGGCAGTGGCCGTTCGAGAACAACGAGGCGACGAGGCCCTGGACGATTTCCTGCTGGCCGACGATCACCTTCGACAATTCGTCGCGGATGGTGGTGGAAACGCGTGCGACGGAGTGGATGTCGGTGATTTCGGTGGTCATGGCGGAAGGATTGGGCGCTCAGGGCCGATTGCGCCCGATAAGTCCGAGATGATGGGTTTTTTCTAACATCGGACAAGCGGAATCTGGCGCGGCGATTGGAATGGTGGCGCTTCCGTCAGCGCCGTGCCTGGAAGCCCCTGCCAGGATGCAGGTGCTCGCCTTACTGGATCACGACGCGGCCGTCCGGCAGCTTGCGGAAGCTGTGGAGCTGTTGGCCGTGGGAGTCGTGGTGGGTGAATTGCAGCACGTCTTCGGTGACCGAAAGCCAGGTGAAGCCGTGGACGCCGCGGGCGAATGGCGCCTCGCGGTCGGGGTTCATCTTGCGGGTGCCCGCGCCGCCGCCGCCGGAAACGACGAAGGAGGTGAATCTTCCCTGCAGCTCGAGATGCTGCAGGTCGTGGTCGTGGCCGCAGAGGTAGGCGTGGACCTGGTGCTGTTGCAGCAATCCGCCCCATTGGTCGATGAGCGCGCGGGTGTCGCCGTGCGAGCCGTTCGAGTAGAGCGGATGGTGGGCGACGACGATGGTGAAGGGTGCGCGCGGCTTGGCGAGTTCCGCCTTGAGCCATTCGAGTTGGGCCGCCGCCTCATCAGGAGTGAGCGATCTCGCCGGTGCGCCGGGCTCGGTCTTGCGGCCGCCGGACACCGCTGGCAGATTGCTGTCGAGGCAGAGGAAGGTCACCAGCGGCTTCGGGCTGCCGAGGTCGAGGCGGTACCATTTCGATGGCAAGTTCCAGCGCACGCCCGGTTTTTTCGCGTAGTCGAGCTGGACCTGGTCGCCGCCCGGGTTGTCGTGGTAGTCATGGTTGCCGAGGACCACATGCATCGGCCCGGGAAAAGCGGATGAGGGGTACATCTCCTCGATGCCCTTCCTCCAGCGCGGGGATTCCGTGCTGAAGCCATCCTTGTCCTGGTTGTAGAAATTGTCGCCGAGCAGCCACAGGGCGTCCGGAGTGATGCCACGTTGGGCTGCAAAGGCGGCCATCGCCCGGGCCACGCGTTGCTGATCGCTGTTGCCCGAGCCGAAATCGCCGATCGCGAGGAAGTTCAGCCCTTGTCCGGGGACTTGCGCCAGGGCGGTGCTGCGGAGGTTGAGGGCCAGCGCGGCGCTGGAGCAGAAGAGGGTTGCGATGGCGCGGCGTCGGGAGACGGGGGCGTGCATGGGTGGATGGGCTTGTTCGTTGAGGGCTGTCGGGGCCTTGCGGTCCGCGCGCGGTTTAGGTGCGGGCCGGGTATCGCGAGGATCTGCTTTTCGGCAATCGGCTGGCAATGAAAAAGCCGGACGGGTTTCCCCATCCGGCTTTTTTGAATCATCGGGCATGGCGCTTGGAAAGCGCCGCCACGTGGAGGCTTCTTACATCATGCCGCCCATGCCGCCCATGCCGTGGTCATGACCGCCGGCAGCGGCTTTTTCCTTTTCAGGAATATCGGTGATGAGGCACTCGGTGGTGAGCAGGAGGCCGGAGATCGACGCGGCGTTCTGCAGGGCCGAACGGGTCACCTTGGTCGGATCGACGACACCGGACTTGATGAGGTCTTCGAACTTGTTGGTGGCCACGTTGTAGCCTTCGGCGCCCTTGCCCTTCTTCACCTGCTCGACGATCAGCGCGGCCTCGCGGCCGGCGTTGGCGATGAGCTGGCGCAGCGGGGCTTCGATGGCGCGGGACACGATGCCTGCACCCGTGGCTTCGTCGCCTTCGAGCTTGAGGTCGCCGATCGCACCGTGGGCGCGGATCAGGGCGGTACCACCGCCGGGGACGATCCCTTCCTCGACTGCGGCGCGGGTGGCGTGCAGCGCGTCTTCGACGCGGGCCTTCTTCTCCTTCATCTCGACTTCGGTCGCGGCGCCGACCTTGATCACCGCCACGCCGCCGGCGAGCTTCGCCACGCGCTCCTGCAGCTTCTCCTTGTCGTAGTCGCTGGTGGCCTCGTCGATCTGGACGCGGATCTGCTTCACCCGGCCCTCGATCTGCTTCTTCTCGCCCGCGCCGTCGATGATGGTGGTGTTCTCCTTCGCGGACTCGACCTTCTTCGCGCGGCCGAGGTCCTTCAGCGTGGCGTTCTCGAGCTTGAGGCCGAGCTCCTCGCTGATCACCGTGCCGCCGGTGAGGATCGCCATGTCCTCC
>CBFGOB010000023.1:0-15695 GCA_965650215.1 uncultured bacterium
ATTCCACCCAACCCTTATACCGACCGTGATGAAACCGATTTTGCTCTGCCTGATGCTTTCGGTGCTGGGGGTGCAGGCGCAATCGAATCTTGATGCCATCCTGACCCAAGGGCTCAAGCAGGCGGTGGCGGGGATCACGCCGGTTCCCGAGCGTGACCGGCAGGTGGTGATTTCACAAACCGCGGCCCTGCTTGAAAAGCACGTCACGTTCCGGCCGGACGGCACGTCCAGCTCGTTTTACACCATGAAGGGCAACCGGCAGTCTGTGGAATGGCAGAAGCTGCGGATCAAATCCATTGTTTCCATGGCGCTCACCAATGCCGATCGGCTCAACGGGATCGAGAAGCGCTACCTAGCCATCCTCGCCAGCGATGGCACACGCGAATGGGATCGGGCGACAAATCGCTGGAGCGCGTGGAGACCCATCGGCCATCTTCTCTTTCCCACCGGCATTACCGTCGAATGGAAACAGGGTCAGGTGCTTGCCAAAGGCAGCCAGTTTCTTCCCAACTTCTCCCCCGGGCCGGGGCCATCCATCACCGACAGGCGCAGCAGCCCATCGATGACCCCATCGACGACCGATCTCCCTCCCGGGATGACGCGTGGGAAGTGAGGCGTGGCGTGAGGTGAACATGCCAAAACAACATCTCAACGAACTGTCGCTGTTTGTTTCCGCTTTCCAGGGCCTTCACCACTGTTCCAGTATCCACAGGTGACTCTCGATCAAGTCATTGAACAATTCTACGATCTGAAGCCCGGCACCACCGCGGCGGCGGAGGGGGCTCCGCATGAGCGGCCGCACAAGCCGCTGTTGCTATTGGCTGCGCTCGACCTGATCGACGAGGGCAAGGCCTCCCCGGGACGGATTCCGTGGTGTCAGGATCTGCGTGACCGCTTCACCGCGCGATTTCTGCAAGTCCGCAAGCACAACGACCAGAACACTCCGGAGAACCCCTTCTTCTATCTCCAGACCCAGGGTTTCTGGCAGGCGTGGATCGAGGATGGTGACCATCGCCTGCCGCTCCAGTCCACCCCGCTCGTCAACCAGATCGGCAAGGTCTTCGCCCGTTTCATCGAGGGCTTCGAGCACCTAGCCGCTCTTCCCGCCACCCGCCAGCTCCTCCGTGAAGCTCTTCTCTCCCGCTATTTCCCGCAGCTCCTCCACTTCGAAAATCAACTATCGGAGACCAACAAGCAGCAATCCGATGCCCTTGTCGCGGAAGAACCTCCCGGATACGGCCGCTCCGCCGCCTTCCGCCGTACGATCCTCGATATCTACGATCACCAATGTGCGGCTTGCGGTCTGCGCATCCGCCTCACCGGCGAAAAGGATGTCTCATTCATCGATGCCGCCCACCTGATTCCGTTTGCCGAGTCCCGCAACGACCACCCCACCAACGGCCTCGCCCTCTGCAAGAACCACCACTGGGCCATGGACCGTGACATCATCGCCCCCGGCCCGGATCTCCACTGGCACATCTCCAAACTCATCGACCCACGGCGCTCCAACGGCGAAAGGGAACTTCATGAACTCGCAGGAAAATCCCTGCTGCTGCCGAAAGATCCGGCTTTCCATCCGGATGGGGAGGGACTGGAGTGGAGGCTCAGCAAACTTAGCGCATAAATCTGAACCCATGCCCCTCTGCCCCGCAGGCTCCCGCGAGGGCCGCATCGTTCTGATCCAGTTCAACTCCATGGGCGACCCGGAAAACGGCGGCCGCTTCACCGTGAAAAAATGCCAGACCGCCAAGACTGTCTCCGATGACGGCTGGCAACACGACTGCATCGAGCTCTTGCCCCTGAACCCGGACTACGATCCCATATTAGAGCATTTTAAATAAAGTTGTATCCGCAATGGGCAAACCAATGAGTGGCGTCTTTCTTTGTGACCTGGTCGAGGGCATGACCGATGGCGTACAACAGGGTTTCGTTGGTTCGAGCTTCTGCTTTGCGCAGCAAGGCTTTGACCTTGCTCCACATCATCTCGATCGGATTGTAATCCGGTGAATAAGCGGGCAGGAATCGCACGGTCACTCCAGCCTGCTTCAACATTTCAAGCGACTCCCGATCCTTGTGGGTGCTGAGATTGTCCATCACGAGGATGTCGCCGGCCGAAAGCGTTGGCAACAGAACATCCCGAACATAGACGCGGAACACCTCCGCATTGATCGCGCCCTCAATGGTCATGCAGGCGGTGCTGCCATCCTGCCTGACCGAACCAATCATGGTGGTTGCGCACCAGCGACCACAAGGTGCGCTGGCGTGAAGGAGTTTGCCTCGCAGGCTACGTCCACGCAGCCGCGTCATGTTCGTCTTGGCTGCCGACTCGTCGAGGAAGACGAGACGGGATGGCTCGAAGCCCCTTTGGATCTTGCGCCAGATGCGACGGGCGCGGGCGACATCCGGGCGGGATTGCTCTGCGGCACGGAGAGTCTTTTTTTATATGTCAGGCCCATGTCGGCCAGCACGTAGTGGATTGCCTGGATGGTGCAGGAGAGATCGAGTTGTGCGCGAATCTCTTCCAGAGTGAGATCGGGCCGCTTGGCCAACAGGAGGCGCATCTCCCGGCGATGGGTGTCAACGATGATGGGCTTGCGGCCACAGCGGTCGTAACGAGGACCAATATCGCCGGTCTTGCGGCGCTGTTGCAGAAGCTTTTTGACCATGCCCAAGGAAACCTCAAAGCGGTTTGCGACTTGTTCTCGGGTCGCATCACCACGGTCACAGGCCTTGAGGATGCGTTTTCTCAAATCCATGGAAATCGTTGCCATGGCCGAATCCTAGCACGCTTTGTCAAAAAGGCTACGACTTTATTTAAAATGCTCTAGTCGCCCCTCACGAGGGTCGGGAGATGGTGGTGGTAGGCGAATGGGTCTCGTCCATAGACCGATTCATGGCAGTCAGCTCCTGAAACACAGCGAATTTTGTTCACTTCCGGAAAACATTCAGCCACCAATAGCGACCAGTGAGCACGCACTTCGATCCCTCTCGCAAGGCCCGGGCGAAATCCCTCCGCTTGCTCTTTGAGTCAGGGGCCGAATTGCACCCTGCCTTGTAATGTGTAATAATTCCAAAAAGATTCAATTTCGACTTAACTTCATCGCTGTCTCGTTCACGAAATGATTATCCTCAACGACGCACTGATTCGCGAAGCACTACTCAGTAAACTTAAACGGCAGAAATCCCGTCCGAGGGCAGTGCTGGAGGAACTCCATGTGCATAATGGGAGGGCGATAGCCGATGTTGTGACCTTGCACGCGGAGGCGCACTGCTACGAGATCAAAGGCGCGACCGACCGCATTGAGCGAATCGCGGCGCAGGGCACTTATTACAATGCTGCATTTAGACGAATTACTCTTGTCACTACCGAGTGTAAGCTGCAACGCGCGTTGAAGCTGGCGCCTCCCTTCTGGGGTATTATGCTAGCGATTGAAGACGGCGGCACAATCCGATTTCGCCATGCCCGAGCCGCTCGAAGGAATCCGCAATTCGAGAAACAAAAGGCAGCTATGACCCTTTGGAAAAGCGAGATGCTTGAGTTAGTTCCTGAGACTGGCGCGGAACGAATGCCGCGGAGGCGACTCGCGCAATTGATTGCTGATACGCGACACGAAATCGACCTTAGTAAGACAATCTGCGACCTCTTGATTAGCCGCCACCTCCAACCTCAGATCTCTGCGTCGAGCGCCATATAGGTTATATGTGCGACGACCGAGGGAGTTACCACTGTGCCATTTGTGGCGTTATTGCCTACACCTCTTCGTTTATCATCGAAGTAGTCTTCACCCATGGAATAGCCGCGACCACGGAAATAGGGTTGCTGGCAAAGCGCGTTGGTTAGGCCGCCATACTGCGCTTGGCCGCCAGCCTCTAACGAAACTCCTCGTGCAATGTAATGAGAATGGTTGAAGGAGTAAATCAGCCGAGGGGCGGTCACCTTTTGGAAAAGCCTGGGGTCAAAATCTGCCTCAGAGTAGAAGGGGCTAACAATCGAATAGTCGCCTGCCACAACGTCGACCCTTAGTTCGCGCACTTTGGAAATAATTGCGAGTTCACGCCTCCTGACGGTCCCGGCGGTGTTCGGTTTGGCTATGTCACCAATGGAAGCTGGAATGGAGGAACCGGTGATGATCACACGACGGACGTTGTAAGACTGACAGAATTTCCGGGCAAAGGCTGCGATCTGCTGCGCGGTCGTGGAGACGTCCAAGGTAATGCAAACGCGACAGTCGAGAATTAGGTCAATCTCGTCGAATTCGGCAAAAACTTCCGAGAGTTCGTCGCCAATTTCGTCCTCATTCAGATCAAAGTCCTCGAAATCTTCCTGCGCAGCCCTGAAGGCCACGATCGATGAAGCGATCTCGCCTGCCCGCCTGAGCTCGACCACCGAATCATTGTGTGCACCTCGACCGAGACCTACGACCGGGACCACCTGTAGATTTTTGAGCGCATTGAGGATGTGGGCGTAAGGTTCCTTTCTGTCCACCTGAAGAGTCTGCGCAATGTCGAAATCATCGAAGTAAAAATCGGCATCGGAACCCCAATGTTTGACTAACCCCGCCACGATGCCTTGCATTGCTCGCTTGTAGCTCGTCGAATCATATGGTGCGTTTTTGAGAGGAAAATCAAAGAAAGGGGAAATCCTCCGCTTTACATTGGGAGCTAGCTGGCTCATCGCGTTGAGTTCGCCCCGCTTCGCTTTCAGAAATGGAATATAGTGTATCATGGTTAGAATATAATGGTGCGGACGTTGTGCTCATTTATGATTTTACTATAACGCGAGTAATTTCCCGACTCGCGTGTAAGAAGACCAGCAATGATGCTTGGGTGAACACCTTGTTCGGCAGCGTACGCTCTCACGGCGCGTTCGCTCGGGTTGTATTTAGGGTGGCAGTTGCGCCAGGAATTGCGATCCACTAGAGAATCCTTCGCTAGGCGATTGGCAGCCTTTTCGGTGAGCTCTGTTTCCTCGGCCTCGACGTCAAAGAACACCGGCTCTTTAAGCTTGTCGTTGTGCAGGACGAGGTGGGCGAGTTCGTGGAGAAGCGTAAACCAGAAGTAGTCAAGACGCGGATAGCGGAGACTCATTGCCACTATAGGATGTCCGGTTCTCAGATGAAACACTGCGCCATCCGTCTTCATTCCGGGAAGCGCGTAAACATAGACAAGGATGACACCAAGTTTGGAAAGGATAGCGGGCAGTTCGCAAACTACCTGTGGGTCAACGCTCATGCGCGCCAGTTCCCGAAGGTGATGCTTGGTAAGGCCCAGGAAGGCAGGGCACTCTTCGGCGAGATATCGGTGTTCCGCTTCGACTCGGGCGCGGGCCAGCCAAATCGTCGAGAGGCTTTCGTTGGCGTTAGTGGCCTTGCGGAAAAGTGTGGGCTGTTTTGCGAGCGGGAGTCCAAAGAAGACCGTTGCCAGAGGAGATTCGTCGTCAACAGTTTTCAGCCAGTGTCGAGCGACGAGTTCCTTGCGGGAGATACTGGCGATTACCTTTTTGAATTCGCGGAATCGTTCAAACAGTTCGTGGGCACTAACTTCGGGTGCCTGAGTGGTGTGAGTGAAATCTGCCCAGTCTTCGTCTGTGCTACTCATATCAGCTGGCTTCCATAAGTTGAGTTGCGAGGGTCTGCGGAAGCTCGAAATAAGCGAGCGACTGAGAATCCTCCTTGCCTTTTACGTTTACCATTTTGAGTCTCCTATAGAAGGCTTCTGCCCTGGGAAGCGCATGTAGGCAAAAACCAGGACGGAGATTGAGAGTATTCACGGCGAAAAGCTGTGCTGCACGAAGGACAATCCGTCCCAATCCGCGGAATTCGCGAGGTCGAAGATCGCAATCGCGGTTCCATGGCGCCACAGCAACAAACTTGACGTAGAAAATGTCGCCGGCTTCAAGGACGCTTTCTTTCGGATGATAAATCAGGCACGCGGCCTGTGGCTTGCCATCTGCGTAGAGGTGAAACCACTCATATTCGTCGCTCCCGTAGGCGACCGCCTTCCTAAACCAGTCCCATTCAAAGTCTTCTGTCGATATTGAGTCGAGAATTTGATTATGTTTCGTCTCGTCGGGTTCAGCCTGCTGAATCAGTTCGAAAAGTTCAAGCCAGCCCTGTTTCCAAAGGGTGTCGCACTCGACAGAAGACTTCAAGCTCCAACCGTGGATAATCTGATAGGGAGCCTTTCGCATGCTCACGTGAGTTAATTCTCCATGCTCAATCTCCTGGAGAGAGCATTTTTTCTTATTGCTTGATTTACTCATCGTTGAAGAGGGCTTTGACAGTGAATATGATCACTTAGTGTTTTTGGCGATAAGAAGTTTCGCAGCGAGTTCGTCGGTGGTTAGTTTTCCTGATTGTACTTCCTCGACGAGTGCTCGCACAGCCGATCCAAGGCTGGGGCTTCCTTCGGCGAGACGTTTGAGTTCCACTAAAGCTGAGCGGTAATCGTGCTTCTTTAGTTCGTCCGGGGTTGCGCGAAGCTTTTGGGCTATCAGGTTTAGGGTTTCTTGCGACGGAAAACGGCGACCCAATTCTACGTCCGAAAGAAAAGGAGCTGAGACATTTGCAGCCTTAGCTACCTCGCGAAGCGATAGACCTGCGGTTTCGCGTAGTTCGCGCAGTCGCTGTCCCATTGATTTGCCAGAGTCGAAGACCATGTAAGCGGATGTAAGCTTACGCAAGGAATTGTCAAGCACTTGTTTCACAGACGAGGGGTGCCGCCGCCTTTCCCGCGGCTACAAATGCCCTGGTTGCAGGGAAATTTGTCCTCCCGAGGACTCAGCGTTGATTTACCGGCGACTCTCGTTCCACGGGGAAAGAGAAGGTGATGGACGATCGAATGGCTCATGGCAGCACATCACGCATTCTCAATGAATGACGTCCGAGGTAGGTGGTTTTTTTAGGCAACGGCATCGAAAGCGCCCTCCTTCATCGCTTCCAGCCTTTCCGTAAACTCATTCTTTCCCTTAGCCGTGAGGAGGAGCCGTTCCTTCGCCCGGGTCATGCCGACGTAGAGGAGTTTCATGTTCTGGACGGCCTGAGTTTCCGAGGTTTCGATCTGGCCAGGCCGATGAAGATCACGGAGCGGAACTCAAGGCCCTTGCTGCTTTGCACAGAGAGGATGTTGGAGGAAGTGCCCCGTCGTCGCCTTCGGCTATGCCGGGCAAGCTGAGTGCGAAGTGATTAGTGAGTAGTGAACAATAGAAGAGAAGCCTCCGGCGGGAGAAGGGGAAGTGCGACGGTCGCAGACGCGCCGCTACAGGGCGGCGAATGTGGTCTCATGCGGGCAGGGAAAGATCAATGCGGCAGCGCTCTTCCAATTGATTGGCGATCGCGCGGTGGTGAGTAGGCGTAAGGACGGCGGAGCGGCCATGGAAGAAGCTTGGCAACTGCTTGTGGTTCATCACGGCCACATCGCCTTTGCCCTTTGCCTCCACCCACCATCCGGGGAAGACCAGCAACGGTGTGACCGGAATCGGTGTGCCATTCAGGGAAGTAAGTTTATCGGAGAGCCATCGGGCATTGCGCCGTGCCTGATCAAGGCCGAAGCGGTCGGGCTTGATCGGATGGGGGAAGATGAGTTGTTCACCATCGAAGATGAGCGTGTGGCATTTCTGACCGTCGGGTGATTCACCGCGCGGCTTTCGGCGTGTTTTCGTTTCAATGCAGAATACCCCAGCGGGGGTGAGAACGATGTGATCGATGTTCCATGGCTTGCCACCCGGCTCGCGGATTTCGAGATCGTGGAAGACGCGGACCGAGTCGTTCGAAAGCCCGTCTAGAATCCGTCCGACCACTTGTTCGCCATAAAGCCCGAGACGATGATTTCGGGCACGGAGTAAAAAGCTAGCCGCTCGGAGGAGCATGAGGGAGCAAGCCACGAAACCGATGAGGAGAAGCAGTAGTGGGCTTCCTTTTCCGGAATCGGCAAAGGCCCAGATGAGGATGCCGAGCATCAACGCTGCCATGGCATTCATGAATGCCTCCTCCATCAGGTCATTGGTTCGGTTTTGAAGCGACCAACCGGCAGGGCGTGGCATTTCTTCAAAGGGTCGGCGGCTCACCTTATCAGCCCTGCGCACAAACCACGTGATCCACATTAAAAAAACAGCCAAGGGAAGACCTGTAACGACAAGCAGATAGACCAATGAGTCGGACACCTCGAAAGTATGACCGTGCTTGATCAAAGATGAAGTCCCGAATGTGGTTTTGCGGAATCAGGCAAATTGAAACCGCGCCCGATGCTTGGCGAGAAATCCGGCGTCCGGAGGGATCGCATCGTCGGGGAGCTGAAGTGGATGATTCTCGTAGGCCTCGAAGGACGCTTGCACCGCGGTGCAGGTGAGATGCTTGGTCAGACGAGGGGAGAGGAGGAGGCAGAGTTGGTCGTCGAAGGAAATGAGCCCCTGATCAAACGCGGCATCGTGGAGGCGGTTGAGGGCAATGCCGTTGCGGATGTTGAGGCGTTCGGCTTCGTGGCCGCTCCATGGGAGGATGTGAGACGCGATGAGGAGTTCGCGGACGGGCAGGCCAGTAATGGCGCAGCGGTTGTCGTAGTTGTTGAGCACGGCATCGCGAAAGTAGCCTTGGCCGCGTCGTTGTTTGGTGAGGCGGGTGGTTTCGGTGTCGCCGGTCGGCGGTTTGGGCGCACGGCGGATGCCGGTGCCTGGGATGACCTCTGTGGTTTCGTTCTCGGCGTCGACGAAAAGCGCATCGAAGCGTTCTTGGCTGAGAGGGATGAACTCAGCAGGCGCGGCTTGGAACTCGTCCCACACATCGCGGTCGAGCTGGCTGGCTCCCTTGAGGCCTTCGATGCCACGCAACTTGAGCGCCGGGTCGAGCGAGGCGAGGTTGCTGAGTTTCATGGCGACAGAACTTGGTGTGCGGCCAAGACGCCCGGCGACCTCGATGATCACTGGCTGCCGCTGGTCGAACTGCCCGAAGCGAAGCTTGTGGTAGAGATTGAGGACGATAAGGAGTTCATCGCGGGTCCAGCGAACTCGAGTGGGCATGAGCCAGTCAAACAGGGATCGGGGGAGCGTTGCGAGCGTGAATTGATTTCCCGCTTGCCTGATGCCGCCAACCTGGCCAGGTGATTTTGCGATGTCTTCTCCACGCTACACGATCTGGATCGACACCCTCTGCGATGGCCCGGTGCCCTCTGTGCTCGATGTCGATGGCAAGCCGGTGCTCTTTGCAACCGAGGAAGCCGCTCAGCGCGAGATTGTCGATCTGATGATGACTCGTCTTCAAGAATTCCTCGACGGGCACAGGGACTTCGAGGACGCGGTTACGGTGGATGAGTATGTGGTGGAGGAGTGTGAGACAGGGTCAGGCCCCCTGCGATGAGATGGGAAACCAACTGCCTCAGCAGCCAACTGGCATAGCCACCGGAGCCGGAACCTTGAAACGTATTAGCTACGCAAGTGGGCCGCGAATCGAGGCGGGAATGCAGTTTTCCGGCTTGCCGGAATCAGGAACCAACTGCGTCAGCAGCAATTTGGCATAGCCGCCGGAGCCTCCAGTCTTAAAACCCTCGGTTCCAAGGGTTTTAAGACTGGAGGCGGAGGCGGGAATCGAACCCGCGAATGACGGTTTTGCAAACCATTGCCTTACCACTTGGCTACTCCGCCGCGACGCTTGGTGCGGACGAGGGTGTTACGCGGTGGGGTGGCGGGTGTCAATGCTTGGATTTTCGCGAAATCGCGGCGTCGAGGGCGGCAAAGGCGTGGTCCAATTCCGCGGTTTCGGTGCACAGCGGAGGCATCAGGACCAGAGTGTCGAGGATCGGCCGGGTGAGCAACCCGTGCTCGCGTGCGGCAAGGCAGACGGCCTCGCCGACGCGCTCTTCGACCGGAAAGCGCTCGCCATTCGGTTGGCGGAGTTCGATGCCGGCGATGAAGCCGCATTGGCGGGTTTCGTGGATGAGCGGATGCGCGGCTTTGAGCTGGGCCAGCCCGGCGCTGAGCTGGGCGATTTTCGGCTGCAGCTTGGCGAGGGTGTCTTCCTCCTCGAAGAGGTCGAGGCTGGCCAGGGCCGCGGCACAGCCGAGCGGGTTGGCGGTGTAGCTGTGGCCGTAATAGAAGGCCTTGCCGGCATCGCCGAGGAAGGCGTCGTAAATCGTCCCGGTGGTCAGGGTGGCGGCCATCGGCATCAAGCCGCCGGTGATGCCCTTGGCGAGGCAGAGGAAATCGGGCACGACCTGTTCCTGCTGGCAGGCAAACATGCTGCCGGTGCGGCCGAAGCCGGTCATGACTTCATCGAGGATGAGGTGGACCCCCTGCGCATCGCACCACGTGCGCAGGGCGGCGAGCATGCCTTTCGGCCAGGGGCGCATTTCATTGACCCCCTGGATGAGCGGCTCGATGACAACGGCGGCGAGCTGGCGGGGGTCGAGGCGGTCGAGTTCAGCGAGGTTGGCGACGTGGTCGACGTCGTAGCCGTGCCGCTTGAAGCGCTCGAAGAAGCGTCCGACGCTGCCGAGCGAGGCGGCGCCGAGGGTGTCGCCATGGTAGCCGTTGGCAAAGGTCGCGAAGCGCTGGCGATCGGGTTCGCCGGTTTGCATCCGGTATTGGATGGCCATCTTGAGCGCGCATTCGATGGCGGTGGAGCCGTTGTCGGAAAAGAACACGCGCTGCAGTGAATTCTGGGGAAAGAACGCGCAAAGCCGTTGTGCGAGCTCGATGGCTTTCGGGTGGGTGAAGCCGAGGAAGGACGAGTGGGCGAATCGCTCCAGTTGTTCGCGGATCGCGGCGTTGAGGAGCGGGTGGGCGTGGCCGTGGATGTTCGTCCAGATCGAGGAATTGCCGTCGAGGTAGCGGCGGCCTTCGGAATCATGGAGCCAGGCACCCTTGCCGTGGGTGAGGACCAGGGTGTGGTCGGGATCGGCGCACCATTCCGACTGCCGGGTGAACGGATGCCAGCAGTGGGAGTGATCGCTTTCGATCCAGTGGCGGGTGGCGGGAAGCATCAAAGAAGAGCTAATGACAAACCGCCCGCAGGGCAAACAGCTTCCGACAAAGAAGTCGAAAGTCGCCGGTCTGAGGGTCAATGGGTGAACCTGAGCGGTGGTCGCGAGTGGTGGGAGCTTGAAGCGGGGTTGCCATCGTGTGGTTGTAGCGTCGCTCTGCGAGCGTCGCACTTTGGTGGGGCCACAGGTGTGGAACCGCCCCGCCTGCGGTGGGATGGGGCCGCCTGCGGCGGCGAATCAGCGACGCTCATCGAGCGCCGCTACAGTGTTGGCACCATCGCGGGTACGCGATCACGCCATGGGCGGGCGGGTGGAAAAGGGTATGCTGGGGCTGGTGCAGCGGAGCGTGCAGATCCCCCCTGAGGCGTGCTTCGCGGTCACCACCCCGAAGCCGGTGGGTGTGGGAGGTTTCGCTCTGCCGCCCATCGGCTTCACTTTGAAAAGGTGCCGGGTGGGCAGTCTGCGCTTGATGGCTCCGGGCATGGGGTTTAGCCCTGCGTCCGCCTCATGACGGATTCCCCCTTTGCTCAAGCCTCGCCTGCCTTGCGTCGTGAAGTTTCGCGCCGGCGGTCCTTTGCGATCATTTCGCACCCGGATGCGGGTAAGACGACCTTGACCGAGAAATTCCTGCTCTACGGGGGTGCGCTGAACCTGGCCGGCAGCGTGACGGCGCGCAAGAACCAGCGGGCGACGACTTCCGACTGGATGGAGTTGGAAAAGAAGCGCGGGATTTCGGTGTCATCGACCGTGCTGCAGTTCGAGTACAAGGATTTCGTGATCAACATCCTCGACACGCCGGGTCACAAGGATTTCTCCGAGGACACCTACCGCGTGCTCACGGCGGTGGATGCGGCGGTGATGGTGGTCGATGCCGGCAAGGGCATCGAGAGCCAGACGCGCAAGCTGTTTGAGGTCTGCCGCCGGCGCGGCGTGCCGATTTTCACCTTCATGAACAAGATGGACCGCCCGGCGCGGCCGACCCTGGATCTGCTCGACGAGCTGGAGAATGTCCTGGGGATCCACGCCTTTCCGGTCAACTGGCCGCTTGGCGATGGCCCGCGCTTCAAGGGCGTCTACGACCGCGAGCAGCAGCAGGTGCATTTGTTCCAACGTACCGTGCACGGTGCCTACCGCGCGCCGGTGGAGGTGTCCGGGATCGGCGACGAGAAGGTCAAGGAGGCGATCGAGGAGGCGACCTATCAGCAGGTCTGCGACGAGCTCGAGCTGCTCGAAGGGGCGGGTGCGGATTTCGACGAGGCGGCGGTGCTGGCCGGTGAATTGACCCCGGTGTTTTTCGGCAGCGCGGCCAACAACTTCGGCGTGCAGTTGCTTTTGGACCGCTTTTTGGAATTGGCGCCGCCGCCCCTGCCGCGCGACGGCGGCGAGGTGAGGATCGACCCGGCTTCCGAGGAGTTTTCGGCATTCGTGTTCAAGATCCAGGCGAACATGAATCCGAAGCACCGCGACCGCGTCGCCTTCGTGCGGATCGTGTCCGGCAAGTTCGAGCGCGACATGAACGTGCTCAACATCCGCAGTGGCGAGCGGATGCGGCTGGGCAACTCGCAGCGCTTGTTCGCGCGCGAGCGCGAGACGGTTGACGACGCCTTTGCGGGCGATGTGGTGGGTTTGGTTGGAAACTACGACCTTCTGATCGGTGACACGCTGGCTTCGTCGTCGGGGGTCGTGTTCCAGGAGATCCCGCGTTTCGCGCCCGAGTGCTTTTCCTATCTCCACAACAAGAGCGCGGCCAAGTTCAAGCGCTTCCGCGACGGCTTGGCGCAGCTGCTCAAGGAAGGGGTGGCGAGCGAGTTCCGCGTGCTCGACTCCGATGGTCCGCAGATCCCGCTGCTGGGTGCGGTCGGGCCGCTGCAGTTCGAGGTGCTGCAATACCGGCTTGAGAACGAGTATGCGGCCGAGACCCGGCTTGAACCGGCGAATTGGTCGATCGCGCGCTGGCTGAAGCCGAAGAGCGGGGATCCGCAGGCCCCCGAGGCCCGTCCGTCGCTGTCGCTGGGGGCGGTGTTGGCGCGCGACTCGAACGGCTGGTTGGTCGGCCTGCGGCCCAGTGAGTGGGCGATGAAGACCTTTGTCGACAAGAACGAGGATTGGGTGGTTTCGGATCAGCCCTTCCCGCCGCCGGTGGGGTGAGGGGAAGGGAGATTGGAGATTGGAGATTGGGGAAAGAGGGGCGGGGATATTTATTTTGGTAGGGTCGTTTTGATCAAAACGACCGCTTCCCAGCGCGGCCAACCCACTGCCCACGGTCATTTTGTCAAAATGCCCCTACCAACCTTTCTCCCCCTTTTCCTCACGCCTAATCTCCAATCTCCAAGGTCCCTTCTTTGCGCTTTTCTCCGTTTGGCCGGCGGCTTAGGGTGCCGGCGTGTTTCAGATCGTGTTCAATGAAATCAGCGCGGCCGAGCTTTCGAGCTTGGGGACCTTGGAGCAGCTCGAGCTGCTGGAGGAGTTCCAGGTGGGCAAGGAGGACCTGACGAACCTGCAGGGCGACCGCTTCGGCAAGATCGAGCGCGACGGCCGTGTGCTCTACCGCTTCCGCGCCAAGGAATACCGGTTTTATTTCGAGGTGAAGGAGGACCTGGTGGTCGTTCACCGCGTGCTGCACCGCGGCACTTTTTCCGACTTTCTGTTCCGTTCGAAGATGCCCTTGGCGGAAGACGAGGCGCTGGCGGGTTCGAAGCACTTCTGGAAGCTCATCGACGAGGGCCGCAACGCCAAGCGGATCTAGCATCGAAGGCCCGGTTTTTTGCTTCCAATGGCGGTGGTGATCTATCAGTCTTACCCGCCATGAAGCGCCTGATCCTTCTGCTCCTGCTGTGCGTCGCGGTGGTTTCGTGGATGGCCTTTGTCCAACAGGGGAAAGAGATTGCCGCCCTGGACAAGCAGTTGGCCGAAGCCCACGAGCAGGCGGTGGATCAGCAACAGATCAAGTCCGAGGAGCGGATCAAGACCGTGGAGCGCGAGCTTGAGGGCAAGCGGGCCTACCGCATCGTCCTCGGCCTGGTGCTGACGGTGATGACTGCCGGCGTGCTGGGCATGGTGCTGGTGCTCTATCTGTTGCCGATGTTCGCGCAGAAGCTGACGCATGCGGTCTATGACAGCGGCGAGCTGCTGGAGAAGGACCTGATGCGCGAGGCGCATTCGCTTCTGGCCCAGGGCGAGTACGAGCTGGCGATCGATGCCTTCAAGAAGGTTGCCGCCGAGGATCCCTACAACCGCCTGCCTTGGGTGGAAATCGCGAAGGTATACCGCGTCCATCTCCACGACCCGGCCACGGCGCTCAACACCCTGCGGGCGGCGCTCGAAAGCCAGGACTGGCAGGTCGAGGATGCGGCCTACCTGATGTTCCGGATTGCCGAGCTCTATGATGAGGATTTCTCCGACCGGGTGACGGCCACGGGGATCATGCAACAGGTCATTGAAACCTTTCCCGAGACCCGTCATTCGGCGAATGCCGCCCACAAGCTGCGGGATTGGGAGGCGGAAGCGCAGGCTGCCGCCAAGCATGCGGAGGAGCAGGCGTTCATCGAGCGCCAGCGTTCGTCCGATGGGGACGGCCGTTCTTAGAAAGGTGGATGGGGGTGACGCGCGCGGGGCAGGGGAATCGACAGGCTTGCCTGGCATGGTGCCAAAGGCATCCGCTCTTTGCCCTTTCCGTGGTGCTGGTGCTGGCGATTGCGGTGGCGGCCGGGTCCGCGTGGCTGGGTTTTGCCGTGGTGCTGGTGACGGCCTTGCTGGCAGCCTGGGCATTTCACCGGCGGGCGGCCTGGGGGGTGCTCTTGCTCGGCGCTTTGGCCGTGGCCGGATTCCTCCGCCGCGAGCAGGTCACTGCGGAGGCCCGCGCGACCCTGCCGGCCCTGCCCGAGATGGAGGTCGGCGCGGTGGTGCTCGAGGATGCGCGGGGGAGCGGGCGCTTTTGGGTGGCTCCGGTCGAGTGGACGGATGACGGCCCCTGGCGGGGTCAGCGGCTGTGGTGGCAGGGCAAGGGTGAACCGCCGATCCAAGGGACGCGGATCCGCGCGCGGGGGCGTTTTGCGGGCTTTGTGGCGCCGCGCAACCCTGGCGAGTTTGATCAGGCGCTGTGGTTGAAGCGCATGGGCATGGCGGCGCAGTTTCAGCAGGGGCAGGGGGACGTTTGGCGCGAGGTCCCACGGTGGGCGGCATGCTGGGCGGGCATCCGCCATGGATTTCGCGAACGATTGACGAGGGGTGTGGATCCGGGATCGGTCGAGGCCCAGGTGATCCGCGCGGTGGTCATCGGTGAAAAGCCGTCCGATGCCGACGAGGTGATGGAGGCCTTCCGCTTCAGCGGGAGCCTGCACGTGTTTTCCGTCAGCGGTTTGCATGTCGCGATGGTGGCGACGATGGCGTGGTGGGTGTTCGGTTGTATGGGGGTGCCGCGGCGATGGGCGGCCTTGGGCGTGCTGCCCCTGGCCTTTGGTTATGCCTGGCTGACCGGTGCCGATCCTCCGGCGGTGCGGGCGGCCTGGATGGCGGCGGTGTTCATTGCGGCGTTTGGGTTCCGCCGTCAGCCGGACCTGCTCAACACCCTGGGCGCGGTGCTGCTGGTGGTCTTGCTGTGGGATGGACGGGTGCTGTTTCAACCGGGGGTTCAGCTTTCCTATGGGGTGGTGGCCGCGATGGGGATTGGCATGCCGTGGGTGTCGCGGCGACTGGCATGGATTCAGGCAGCGGAGCCGCATTTG
>CBFGOB010000024.1:0-15350 GCA_965650215.1 uncultured bacterium
GTGGCGGTGGCGCGCCGTACGCCCGGAATGCGGGCGACGCGCTTCTCGAGCTTTTGGGCGCAGGCCTCGCAAGCGTGGCTCTGCAGTCGAAAGCTCTGGTGGCGCAGGCGTTCGACCCTGGTGATGTGGTCGTGGAGGATGCTGCGGACCTGGTCGTCGCTGATGACGGCCGGATTGAACTCGATCTCAACCTGTTCGCTCTGCGGGTCGGTGCAGGCATGCAGGATGCCTGCGGTCCGGCTGAGCTGCTCATCCTGTGCCTCGGTGGCCGAATGCGGTGGTGTGGGATTGGTCATGGCGGGTGGGTGAAAGCACCTGCCAGTTAAACAGTCCCTCAGGATAGATCAACCGGTAGTCTCGAGCGGCGTGAAAATCGCAACGATTGCGCAGCCTGGCGCGGGGTGATGTTGAGAGTGAATTGCGATAGTCCCGGCGGATGCACGCGATTCGATCTGGTGGGCGTGGCGCGGGGGATTTTCCCCTGCCGTCAGTCGGTGGAACAAGCTTGCGGTCCTTAAAGAACCATCAGCTCACCGGCAAGGTGCTGCGCATGTGGGCGGCGACGTCGTGGAAGGCGGCAGCGATCTTGCTCTGGTTGGCGGGCAGGGTGGCGACCGGGGTGCCCGAGTCGCCGCGTTCGCGGGTGGCGATGTCGATGGGGATTTGGGCTAACAGCGGGATCTGCAGGGTTTCCGCCTCGCGGACGCCGCCGGATTCGCCGAAAATCGGATAGCGCTGGCCGTGGTCGCATTCGAACCAGGCCATGTTCTCGATCAAGCCGAGGATCGGCACGTTGACCTTGCCAAACATCGATACCGCCTTGCGCGCGTCGATGAGGGCGACTTCCTGCGGGGTGGTGACGATGATCGCGCCGTCGACGCTGACGGTTTGGACGATGGTGAGCTGGATGTCGCCGGTGCCGGGAGGCAGGTCGAGCACAAGGTAGTCGAGCTTGCCCCATGCGACCTGGCGGAGGAACTGCTGGGTGTAGCGGGTCGCCATCGGCCCGCGGACGATGACCGGCGAGCGTTCTTCGAGCAGGAATCCCATCGACATCAGCTTGAGCCCGTGGGCTTCGAGCGGGACGATTTCGTCGAGTTCGTTGGCGCTAGGGCGTTCATTGGTGCCGAACATCATGGCCACCGAGGGGCCGTAGAGGTCGCAATCGCAGAGGCCGACCTTCGCGCCGGTGGCGGCGAGGGCGACGGCGAGATTGGCGGCGACGGTGGATTTGCCGACGCCGCCCTTGCCGGAGGCAACGGCGATGATGCGTTTGACGCCCGGGATGGAGGATTTGCCGACGCTGCCGGCGGGACCTGCGGCGGCAGGGCTGTCCTTGATCTGGATGTCGACCTTGACCGTGCCGAGGCCTGGCAGGGTTTCGAGGATTTGGTGGCAGTCGCGGAAAATTTGCTCAGGAACCTTGGGGTCGCGGGTCTGGACCTCGATGCTGACGGTTGTTTCCCCGGCATCCATCCGGATGGCCTTGACCAGCCCGAAGGAGACGATGTCACGGGAGAATCCAGGGTAGCGGACCTGGCGCAGGGCTTCGCGGATGGAGTCAGGGGTCATGAGAAGAAATGAAGTATGGATGATTGGGAAAGGGGATCCGGGCCGCAGAGGACTTTCTCCCCCAATTTCCAATATTCAATCATCAATATTCAATCGCCCGTTCCGGGCACTTAACCTTTGACCCCTCCGGGAATCTTGGCTTAGTTGCGGCCTCACCCACTGGCCACCATGGAAGACGTCATCATTATCGGAACCGGATGTGCGGGATTTACCGCCGCGATTTACACCGGGCGTGCAAGCCTCAAGCCGCTGATTCTCTCCGGCACGCAGCCCGGCGGCCAGCTGACGACCACTACCGAGGTCGAAAATTTCCCCGGTCATCCGGATGGGATCATGGGTCCCGAGCTGATGATGCGCATGCAGCAGCAGGCGGAGAAATTCGGCGCACGCATCGAGTATGCGACCGTCGATTCGATCGAGCGCCGCGCCGACGGGACCTTCGCGCTGCAGGCGGGCGGCCAGGCCTATGAGGCGAAGACGGTGATCATCGCCACCGGGGCGGCACCCCGCCACCTCGGCCTGGAAAACGAGAAGCAGCTCATCGGCCACGGGTTGACGTCCTGCGCGACCTGCGATGGTGCGTTTTACCGCGATGTGCCGGTTTGCGTGATCGGCGGGGGCGACAGTGCCTGCGAGGAAGCCGACTTCCTGACGCGCTTTGCCAGCAAGGTGTATCTCATCCACCGCCGTGACGAGCTGCGCGCATCAAAGATCATGGCCGACCGGGTGCTGGCCAACGAGAAGATCGAGCCGGTTTGGAACTCGACGGTCAGCGCCTATCTCACCGACGAAAAGGGTGAGATGCGTGCGGTGCGTTTGAAGAATCTCGTCGAGGGCAGTGAGTCGGAGCTGGAAGTGGCCTGTGTGTTTGTGGCGATCGGCCACGTGCCCAACAGCGGCTTCCTGGGCGACCTGGTGGACAAGGATGAGAACGGTTACATCCTGCAACAACCCGGCCGCACGGCAACCAAGACGCCGGGACTGTTTGCGGCGGGCGACGTCGCCGACCATTACTACCGTCAGGCCATCACCGCCGCCGGTCAGGGCTGTGCGGCGGCGCTGGAGGCTGAGCGCTATCTGAGCGGCCACGCTTGATCATTTGTCAGCCCCGCGCTCTGAGGCTGGCAGGGTCGTTTTGACAAAACGACCGTGTTGCAGTCTTCCGCCATGCCCCCGATTTTGCCCGGTCCGGCGAAAATTCGGTTTGATTCGGGTCTCGCGGCTGTGAAGAGTCGCCGCGCCATGCTCGACATCCGCGTCATCCGCGAAAATCCCAGCCTTGTCCAAGACCGACTCAAAGCCCGCGGTGGAGACCACTGGAAGCTGGTCGACGAGGTGCTGGCCTGCGACGAAACCCGCCGCAAGGCCGAGACAGAGAAACAGCAGCTCCAGAGCCAGCGCAAGCAGACCTCGAAGCAGATCGGCATGCTCAAGGGAAAGGGTGAGGATACCTCGGCGATTGAAGCAGAAGTGCGCGGCATCAATGACCGGATTGCATCCCTCGATGCGGAGGCGGAAGCGGCCCAGTTGAAGCAGACCGACCTGCTGCTCAATATCCCGAATCTCACCCATGACGCCTGCCCGGTGGGCAACGACGAATCGGCAAATCCGGTCGTGCGCGAGTGGGGGAGCCAGCCGCAGATCGCGGATCCGAAGGATCATGTCGATCTCGCCAACCAGCACCAGCTGATCCATTGGGACGACGGCATCCGGGTCGCGGGTTCGGGATTCGTCGTCTACCGCGGTCTTGGAGCAAAGCTCGAGCGGGCCTTGATCAATTTCCTGCTCGATACCCAGGCGGCCCAGGGATACGAGGAGGTCAATGTGCCTCATCTTGTGCTGCGCGAGTGCATGGAGGGCACCGGTCAGCTGCCGAAGTTCGAGGACGACATGTATGGCACCGACGCCGGGGAGGACGGCCGCAACCGGCTTTTCCTCGCGCCGACCGCCGAGGTGCCGGTGACCAATCTTTATCGCGACACGATCCTGAACGAGGCCGACCTGCCGGTGAGGATGGTGGCCTATACGCCATGCTTCCGCCGCGAAGCGGGATCGGCCGGGCGCGACAACAAGGGCATCATCCGCATGCACCAGTTCGACAAGGTCGAGTTGGTGCAGATCGTGCATCCGGACCATGGGTTTGCCGTCCTCGAGCAGCTCACCGCGCATGCCGAGGCCATCCTGCAAAAGCTCGGCCTCCATTACCGGACGATCGAGCTGTGCACCGGTGACATCGGATTCTCCTCCGCCAAGACCTATGACATCGAGGTCTGGGCACCGGGGCAGGGGAAATACCTCGAGGTCTCGAGCTGCTCGTGCTTCACCGATTATCAGGCCCGCCGCATGAAGCTGCGCTTCAAGGATGCCGACGGCAAAAACCGCTTTCCCCACACCCTAAACGGTTCCGGGACCGCGTTGCCCCGGCTTTACGTCGCCTTGCTCGAGCAATGCCAGCAGGCCGACGGGTCGATCCGGATCCCGGAGGTGCTCGTGCCGTATTTCGGCGCTGAACGCATCGGTTGATCCCGAGGATTCCCAATTTAGCCGACCATGCCAATTGCCGCTACCATCCACCGGGTCCGTCGATGGATCCGTGCCCTCTACGATTGGACGATTTCGTGGGCGGATCACCATCTGGGCGGCCATGCCTTGTTCTGGATCGCATTCGTCGAATCGTCGTTTTTCCCGATTCCGCCGGACGTGCTGCTGATCGCGATGTGCTTTGCCGCGCGCGACAAGGCAATGCGCTTTGCGCTCATCTGCACGGCCGGCTCGGTGCTGGGTGGCATCTTCGGCTGGTGGATCGGCCATGCCTTGTCGGATTCGGTTGCTCAGCCGCTGCTGGCGTTCTTCGACCCGAGCGGCGAAACCCAGCTCAGGATTGCCGAATGGTACACCGAGTTCGGGTTTTACGGCATCCTGATCGCCGCGATCACACCGATCCCTTACAAGGTGTTCACGATCTTTTCCGGGATGATGGAATACAGTCTTCCTCTGCTGATCGTGGCATCGGTGCTCGGCCGGGGTCTGCGCTTTTTCGTGGTGGCCGCGATTATCCGCGCCTTCGGCAATACCGTGCGCCCCTTCATCGAAAAGCATCTCGAGTGGTGCTTTGTGGCGGCGACCGTCCTGTTGATCGGTGGGTTTCTCGCGATCAAGTGGCTGGCATGATGGCGGCAGCAAGCCGCCATGCCTCGAAATGGTGTTCAGGTAGAGAGCCCTCGCCGAGGGTGCATTCTCAAGCAAGGTGGAGGTTTCCAGCGACGCTCATAGAGCGCCGCTACAGTTTCAATAACAGCGTTCAGTGGCTGCTTCATGCCCCTGATCAGCCTCCGACGCTGAATGGCACCGTGCTTTGACGGATCTGTTCCACTTTCCGCACCTTGGTGAGGATCTTCGCTTTGCCGCCCGGCAGCAAGGTGATGTCGGCCAGCGGGACCACGGCGCTGCCTTCATGCGCAGGGGCATACGGAGGTTGCAGATAAGTGACCGTGAATCCTCCATGCTCGCCCGGGGTATAAAGGATATGGCGGATGCATTGCAGGGAGTCGCTGACATCCTCGGTGATGAGCACGATGCCGGTGACGGGGTCGTATTGGATCTGAAGGAATTCGAGCCAAGGCCCGGTGTGTTTGGTATACTGGCTTTCTGCAGGGAAATAGGACGCATGGGAATCGGTGGGTTCCCAATATGAGGAGGTGGGATACCGATCTCCCTGAATGTCCTTGGGCACGGCCGCAATGCCACCCGTGTCGCGCTTGAGGTGGTCACCGAGATGAAGCGTGAAGACAATGCCGCCCCTCGGGTAGGTGAAGGACATCTTTTGGTGATCAAATTTCAGGAGTTGAACCTGCTCTGCACGGGAGGTGGGCGCATCCTTCGGGGCGCACGCGATGATGGAAATGAACAGGAGAGAAACGGTAATGCGAAGGATGGCGTGCATGATTCCGGGTATCAGTCGTTCAATTCCAACGCGCCGGATTTCCAGACCAGCGTGCGGGCGCTGCCCGATGAATCGGTGACGGTGATCCGGCGGTAATCGTCGGAAAAGGCAAGTTGCATGGGTGATCGGGCCCAATCCGGAACGGCCTGCTTGGTGATGTTCGACCATGCGGCATCCCCCTTGCGCTGCAGCACCTCGAGACGGGGAGGCCAGCCCTCTTCGAGTTCGAACAATTCGCTGTAAACCAGCAGGTGCCGTTGGTCCAGGAGCACGAAGTGACGTCTGGGAGCAAGGGCGTCGGCTTCCAGCACCAGATACTTCTCTTGCTCCAGCACCGGCTTGGGAGATCCTCCAAGAAGGATGGTTTGGGCAAAGGTCAGACGATTGGGAGCGGTTTCGTAGTAACCGATGGGCAGCGAGAGAAGAAGGTCGCCGACTGTATATTCGTATCGATCCGGATAGAACGCCTGCTGCGCGCCTTCAAGGGACCGGGTTTCATGTGGGGCGTTGCTGCCGCAGCTGCAGAGGAGCAGCCATGCGAACATCAGTGTGGCTTTCATGGGTCGATCGAAAACCATGGGGTGGTTGCTTATGCGAATCTGCTGTCGCGGATTGCCGGTTGATTCAGCCGCTTTTTGATGCATCACCTTGTATCAGCTCCTGCCCGTGCAGGGAATTTCAATTTCGGATGCGAGGGAATTCGACCACATGAAAAAATCCCCATCGCCCGCAGGGGGCAATGGGGATCGGATCTTGACTCAGCGCTTCGGCCTTTGGCGTTTCAGCCCTTGTCCAAAATGCTGTTCCAGTGCTCGAGGTGGTCCTTTTGGGATTCGAAGAGGCTGGTGGTGTCGTCGTGGATGGTGATCGAGGTGATCTTGTCGCCGCTGCCGTTGTATTTGCAGCCGGGTTCACCGGTGTTGTTTTTGCCGGTGATTTTCATCACCACGTCCATGCCGTTGGTGACCTGGCCGAAGACCGAGTGACGGTTGTTGAGGAAAGGCGTGGGGACGTGGGTGATGAAGAACTGGGAGCCGGTGGTGCCGGGGCCGGCGTTTGCCATCGAGAACACACCTGGCGCGGCATGACGGAGCTCAGGGTGGAACTCGTCGGCAAACTTGTAGCCCGGGCCGCCGCGGCCGGATTCGGTCGGGTCGCCACCCTGGAGCATGAAGCCGTCGATGACGCGGTGGAATGCGACGTTGTTGTAGTAGCCGCGCCTGGCAAGATTGAGGAAGTTCGCGCAGGTGAGGGGGGCTTTCGAGGCATACATGGTGGCCTCGATGTCGCCGGCGGTGGTGTGGAGGGTGATCTTGATGTCGGACATGCCGCCATCGAAACGGGAAATGGCCGGAAGCGCAACCAGGTAAAGCGGGCATTTTGATACCACGGAGGGACAGAGGAAACGGAGAGACGGAGTGAATTCAAAATTGAAAAATCAAAAAAACCTCTTCTCCATCGCTCCTTCATGGCTCCGTCCCCCGTGTTCAAAATAAGCCAGCCTGCCAAACGACTCTCTCAACGATTTCCCAGCACCCAGGCGTATTCGCCGGCGATTTGGGATTCGACGGGGCGCCGAAGCTCGCCGGGCAGCACGCCCCAGGTATAGGTTTCGATTTCGAAGTGCGTGCAGGCCTCGGGATGCCTGCGGCGCCAATCGAGGACTTGCAGGACCTCATTGCGGGTCGAGCGCAGCGGCGGTTCCGGTTCGGCGTCGAGCGGGATGTGGAAATGGACGCGGGCTTCGCGGAGACCCAGTGGCACGGCCGCGAGGAAGTCGGGAAGGTCGGTGAAGCGTTGCAGTGACCCGTCGTCGCGGCGGGCGATCACCTGGTGGAAATAGGTCGGTTCGTCAAAGGAGCGGATCGCATCGATGGCGGCCGGATCCGTAGGGTCGAGTGCGAGGGCGCTGGAGAGGTGGATTTTCGAGATGCGGATGCCCGCCTGCCGCAGGGTGTCGAGCGAGGCCTGGGTGTCATCGAATTCGATTGCGAAGTGGCAGGTGTCGTAGTTGAGCCCGATCCGCCGACGGATGGCGTCGCCGTGTGGAGACCGGGCGTGGAGTCGCTCGAAGAAGCCGAGGGTTTCGACGGTGTTTTCGAAATGTCCGATCGGTTCGGGTTCGAGGCCGAGGTGGAAGTCGTGACCGGTTTCATCCGCCAAGGCGTCGAGCCACAGCGCGAAGTCGGCGAGCTGTCGGCGGATCTCCTCATCATCTGCACGGAAGCTCTTGTGGGAGCCGGGAAGGGTGGAGACGGAGGCACCGGTATCCGGCCGCGCGATGCCTGCGAGGATTTGGAAGAGGTTTTTGGTGTAGTGGATGCGGGCCGGGTCGGTCCAATCCGGGCGGAAGACCTGTTCCTTGACCCGGGTGCCGTGAAAGCTGCCGTAGGGAAAGCCGTTGATTGTGAACACGTAGGTGTTCGTTTCTTCCAGCCAGTCGCGGAAGGCTTCCAGTTGCGAGCCCTGGAGCAATTCCTCTGCGGCGATGGCCGAGAGGCGGAGCCCGATCGCGAAGGGCGCTTGGGAGCCCAGGGATCCCTGCAGCCGCAATTGGTCCCGCACGGCCAGCACGTGGTGCTGGAGCATGGTGCGGGTGGCCGCCCAGGTTTCGGCCGGGTGGATGTTGGTGCAGTAGGCGAGGTGGGAGGAGTTGAATTGCAAGGCACCGGATGATGAGGCGTGGAGGGAAATCCGCAACCCGGAAACTGTAGAGTGAGGGGGGAGTTGCCTCTTCGGTAGATGGGCCATTTTTTACCACGGAGGGACGGAGGATACGGAGGGACGGAGGAAATGGAAATTTGGTGCGATTCATTTGAATGGCTGGTCACTGAACCCCATGCATTTCATCAAGCTCCGTGGCCTCCGTATCCTCGGTCCCTCCGTGGTTTGGAAGGCCCGCATTTCCTTTGGTCCCAGATTCAGTAAAAAAAATTGCAAGATTCGCTTGCCTCCGCTGGCGGGGGGCCGTAACAAAGCGGCCCACCCAACCGATGCTCGGATGGCGGAATTGGTAGACGCGCTAGACTAAGGATCTAGTGGGGTAACCCGTGGAGGTTCGAGTCCTCTTTCGAGCACTTCTTTTTGAGAATCAATGAGTCCCGACGCAGAAAAGCCTCGGGATTTTTTGTGGGTCTGCACCAAAGTCCTTGGTGGGCAGGATCTCAGAGAGCTTTGACGATGCTCTTGGTTTTCGCATCGCCGGGTTGGAATGGATCGCTGGCTTTGCCCTGGACCTCCAAGCGGTAGCTGCCTTTAAACCCGCGCCAGGAGATTTTTCCCTCGGAGTCGGTCACGAGATTTTGCTGGGTTTGCCAGCGTTTGCCGACCCATTCTTCCCATGTTTTTCCGGCGGCTTTGATGGTCCAGTCCTTCTTCCAGAGTGCCGCCTCCGGGAGCCAGTGGCGGCCTTCCCAGAACCCCCACAGCAGGAAGCCGTCGTATGCGGGATGACTGAAACAGGCGATCATGCAGTCGCGGAGATAGTCCGCGGCGAGTTGGTCGTCGCCCTTGGCCACAATGTCGAATTCGGTGACCATCTGCCTGGGTGCGACTTCGGCGAAGCGGTCGGTGATGCGGAGCAATTCCTCGGGATGGGGCAGGAAGCTGCTGTTGAAGTGCGCCTGATTGCCCAGGCCATCCACACGCACGCCATCGCGCTTGAGCTTCGCGAGGAGTTGATAGGTTGCTTCCTGTTGCTTTCCCGGGCGGAAAAGCTGGTCCTCATTGATCCAAAGCGGCAGATCGGTGAGGCGGCGCGCCTGATGGAACACATCCATGGAAAGGGATTCGAGCGGCTTGCCTTTTTTACTCAACAATTCCGCTCCTCCCCATGCGATGGGGTGATTCACCGCATCCCATTCCGTCACCCGGTTCCCCACCCACTCGATGCGTTCGCGGATGCTGTTCATGTAGGTCTCTTTGAGTTTTTCCGGGTCTCCCAGACGCTCCCGTGTCCAACCATCCACGGCTTCCTGGATCAGGTAGTGGCCGCGCACGGGAATGTCGTTTTCCTTCAGCCAGTCGAAGCTCTTTTCCAATTGCTTGAATCCCCTTTCCTCACGCGGGTAGCCATGCGGCTTGAGGTCGTCCTCAAAAACCGCCAGGCTGCACGTGCGTTTCACGATGTCCCGGTAGCGCTCGCCGTCGCTTCCCTCGAGTGTGAGCATGCGGCTTGTAACGGCTGTGCCGAAGCCGTAGGTGTGACGGTGCAGGACGACGGTCACCTGCGTATTGGCGAGTGGTTTGCCGTCCGCTCCAACCACGTGCGCGGAGTAATCGCTCTTGCGGATTTTTTCGATGCGGTCGAGTGCCTGCTTGCGCCAGGGCGCATCGTCTTCGCGTCCTTCATAGGAGGCCCGTTTGCGTGGCAGCTGTGCCAGATCGAACTTTGCGCCGTAGTTCAACAGGCGGATGGCGGCGATTTCGACGGCTTGTTTTTTCGCTCCCAGCATGAGCGTGAATTCGCCATTGCCCTGCGGGATGTCGGCGGACGCGATGAACGGCAGGTTGACCTGCTCCCACTTGCCGCCGGGCTTCGAAGTTTCGGATGATCCTGAACTGGCATAGGGAGGGCTTGAAAACTGCAACCTTGAAGTCACCTGTCCATTGCCATCGGATGTGCAACGGGCCATGTAGGTAATCAACAGCCGGTCATTCTTGCGGATTTCCCCGTTGGTGACGGTGATGGCAATGCTGGCATTCCATGGTTCACGTGGTGAAGGTTCTTCCACGGTGACCCGTGTGGCAGAGGTGAAGCTCTGGTTGGCTACGGAAATTGTTTCGGCACGTGCGCCCTCCTTCACGCGAAGGGAAACGGGTGCGGAGGTATCGAACAGATCCATACCGCCGGCTGGTGGGGATTGGTCCGCGAGCAGCGGCAGGTTGAGAGTGGTGAGGACAGCGCAGACCGGGCGAATCAAGCGAGTTATCATGGGGGATTGGTGGTCAGTCTGGAGAATGTGCAACCTGATGCAATTGTCGAATTGAGTCACATCACGGGACGGACACCTGTGATCCCGGATGTCTATCTTTGACATTGCGTATCGAAACTGCAACCCGCGCCTTGGTCACTTGCACCCGGCTCCAGGTCACATGATCCCGCTTGTGAATCCCTGTGGTGAGGTCAGAGCCCCAGGTGTTGACACCAAGCCCTCGCCCTTCGGGGATGGCCAGCACCAGTTTGCAAACATTCTCCAGGTCAGTTCACAGCGAAACCAGAAAATCTAACGGATCATTCCGTTTTGAACCTGGTTGAAGATGTGTTGGTCGGGCTGCAGATGCCTGAGCCGGCGTTCGGGCAGCGGCCAGAAGTGGTTGAATTCGGAGTTGGTGCGGGACTGCTCCATGATGTCCGCGATTTTTTTGACGGTTACCGGATGGCTGTCGGCCAGATCCGTGGTTTCAATCGCGGATTCCAGTCTCATGGCGATCAGGAATGCGAAGGGGTGGTCTCACCATGCCTTTTCGGCGGCGGCCAGTTCGGCGGCGGTCATGCCGAAGGCGCGGAGGATGCCGCGGGCCATCATCCTGTTGCCTTCGGGGTTCATGTGGCAGCCGTCGGAGGTGAGCTTGTTCTGGACCTCGCCGCCATAAAAGTAAGAGCCGAAGGTTTTCGGTTTTCCGGGCACATCGGGGATGGTCTTGAGCTGGGCCTGCATGTCGGCATTGAGGTCGGCGAGCAGGAGCCCTCTTTCCTTGGCGATCTGGCGCAGGAACTCGTTGTAGGGGAGCATCATCTGGTTGAGTTCCTTGCTGGGGTCTTCGCCGATCATTGTCGAGGTGAGCACCATGACCTTGATGTCCGCGGCCTTGGCCTTGTCGAGGATGGCGGTGATGTTCTTCTTGTAGTCCTCGATGCCGACCCCTTCGAAGCTGCGCTTGCCGAGCACGAGCTTGAAGTGCCAGACGTCGTTGACGCCGCAACTGAGCGTCATCCAGTGCGGTTTCTTGCTGATCACCGCCTCATCCAGCCGGGCGAGCATGTCGGTGGACTTGTTGCCGCTCTTGCCGGCGGGAATGTGTTTGACGTCGAGCCCGTGGCTTTTGAGGGCGGACATGACGAGGTCGACATAGCCGCCCTTCTTGTTGCCGGCCTGGGTGATCGAGTCGCCCATGAAAGCGATGGTTTCGCCGGACTTGACGGCGAGTTCGGCATGGAGGGTGGTTGAGCTGATCGCCAGCGCGGCGAGCAGGAGGGTGCGGAGTGTTTTCATGCTGCGAGATCGGGGGATATTAGGGTTTGGTTGTGGATGCGGGAAGCAGTCTCACCTCGTGAAGGCTCAAGCCGTAGCGTCCGCCGGGTGGGTTGATCTTCAGGTCGATGCCATTGCGTTTCATTCCGTTGTTGGTCGTGAAATTGGCGGAATAGGCCAGCCACAGGGTGTGGCCGTCGGCGGAGATGAACTTGCTGGGGAAATTGAGGAAGTAAGCCTGTTCGCCGAAGCCTTCCATGTAGCAGACCATCCGCCAGGGGCCGGTGAGGGTGTCGGATTCGAGGATGTAGGAGTTCATTTTCGCCACGGTGGGCCAGCCGTCGGTGACGCACATCAGGTATTTTCTGAGGCCGGGCACCCAGGTGGCGGTAACGCAGCCCATGTGGTTGTTCCATTCGAGGAGCGGCTTGATGCTTGCGAAGTCGGAGGTCCACCGCGGCTTGCCCGAGGCGTCGTGTCCGGCGAAGAACTCCCATGCCTTGAGGTCGTTGATCGTTTCCGGCGACGGTATGACGCGCGCGAGATAGACCTGGTCCGCCGAGATCCAGCTGAGATTGCCATGGGCGAAGCGCTTGCCGTTGGCCTGCGGGAAGGCCGCCTCGCAGGCCGTGCGGAAGGGTTCCTTGGTTTTTTCCCCCTCGCGCATCCCGATCCGCATCGGTTCGTCGCACGACTCATGGAGCACGAAGCCCGTGCCATCGGGATTCGGCTTGATGCATGGGCGTGGCATCGGGTCGTTGAGTTCCGCTCCCATCGCGACCACATAGGCTTTGCCATCGGGCGAGTGTTCCATGTTTTTGCCGAAATCGACGAAGTGGGGCGCTCCCATTTTCACGGGACCGAGGAATTCGGCGGGTTCGGGGAAAAGCGGTGTTGTGGGCGATGTGGACGGCTCTTCCCAGGTTTTGCCAAGGTCGCGCGAGATGTGGAAGCCCGGCATCGGCCCGAGGTTCGGCCAGTTCCAGCTGAGCCCCTGGTGATTGAATCCCGCGCTGGGTCCTAACAGGTAAGTGCCGTAATACCAGATCCCGTTGTGGATCAGCGAGCCGGACGGATAGCGTCCGCGATACGGTGTCGCCAAGGCCTGTTTGGGTGGCGACGTGTTGCTGATTTCGAGATTCAGCGGGTCGTCGCCCTTCATCACCGCGTGTCCGGTGCGGAAGCCGTCCGGCAGGCCACCGCCTGAAGTGCACCTCACCCCGTCGGTGATGCCGTCGGTCCAAGGGGTATAGAGATTCCCGTCACTTGCCCAGGTCGGATAGATCGTGTCCCCACAATGGTAGTCGCTGTGGCGCCCGGTGAAATGGATGCCGTTGAGAGCGGATGACGGAGGGAACGGACAGTCTGCGGGCGTCGCAGAAGGCCAGGTGAAGCCTTTTGATTCTTCCGTTGGCGGCTTTTCCCCGGCCCATGAATTGCTCATGGGAAACAGGATGGATCCTATCAGAATGGCAGCCGCTGGGATAAGGTTTTGTTTCATGGAGAAGGTGGAGGATTGTTTTTCCCGGCGAATCCGTTTTCGGGTGTCCATGTGGCATTGATGCCGAGGCCATGGTAGGCGCGGGCGAGCACGGCGATGTTGAGCTCATCGTCCTTGAGGTCGGCGACCGGTTTGGCCATGAATTTCTCGAGCGGGATCGTGCCGTTCTTGGAGCGGGGGAAGCTGAAACCGTAGAGTCCCACACCGGCCTTGAGGGCTTCGGGCACGAGCGTGGTGGCGTCCTGGCCATTCCAGCGGGCGAGGCAGGTGATCAGGCGTGTGTGTTTGCCGACCATGTCCCGCACCGCTTCGATGCGCTTCATGTCGCCGGATTCGTTCATGATCCAGTCGCATTGCTGGTACATGTCCGAGTTGACGACGTGCGGGTGGTTGATGTGGTTGCTGGTGAGCCAAATCACGCATTCCGGATCGGTCTCCTTGGCGGCCTTGTGGATCGCCTTCCAGGTGCGGTCGAGCGCCTTGCGGCTGTAGGTGGTGTATTTCTCCGACTTCTCGCCCAGTTGCTCCTCGCCCGGAAACGGCTCGCCCATGAGCTGGGTGTAGAGTTGTTTTTCGCAGTCGAGCCATTTCCCTTCGGTGGCCTTGCGGTTGGGCATCCACAGCCAGTCGATCATGAACCCGTCGATGCCGGTCTTTTTCACCGCGTCGCGGATCGATGCGCTCAGGTAGGCAAGGTATTCGTCGGTGTAGGGGATGTGGTAGGTCGTGGGTGATCCGTAGCTTTGCCCGGGGTGGTCGGCCGCCCATTTGGGATTCGATCCGATGGTGAAGTAGCCGAAGACCAGCAAGCCTTCCTGGTGGCCGAGTTTCACGACTTCGGGCAGGAAGTCGTGTTTGAGTCCGGGTTGTTCGGGAACGAAGCCGTTCTTGTACCACGCGTAGCCGTTCGAAGAGACGCAGAAGGTTTGGATCACATTCGCGCCGATCGCCTTGTACCAGGCGACGTGTTCGGCGGGATCGGCATTCGCCCAGGTGCCGGGGGGTGCGAAGGGGCGGCGCTTGCGGTGCGTGGGTGTCCAGTTGAAGTCGATGCAGTAGGCCTTGATGTCCTTGATTTCGGAGGCCTTGGGTGCGGTTTGGGCGCAAGCCTCGTTCATGCCCCATGGGGCAAGCGTCATGGCAATGGCCAAAAGGAGGGATCGTTGGATGGACGCGGGAAAATACAGACGGAATGGATGCATGACATCAAGAGAACGTGTGGGTGGAGATGGAAGTTTCAGTCGGAAACCGCTGGGTCGGGAAGTGGCCACGCATGGTTTCCTTTACCACCCGAGCTGGTAAGTGGTACCAGCCTGGGTTGGGAATTCAAAGCAGCCGCTGGCATTGGGTTTGATGTCGAACGGCGCGCCTCCTCCGGGCGTCACGCGGAGGGAAGCCACTGGCATTGGCAGGCGCAGGACGACCGGCCTGCCTTTCAGTGAACGGATCGATGCGGAGAGCAAGCGGGTTTCCACTGCCTGGCGTTCGTCCTCCCACTGGGCGGCGATTTCAAAGCCGCCGCGGGCGCGCAGACCGCGCACCGATCCCTTGGGCCATTTCCTGTGCGGAAGCGCGGGCAGCAAGGCGATCTCGCCGGCATGGCTTTGGACGAACATCTCGCTCATGCCCGCCGTGATGCCGGCATTGCCGTCGAATTGGAATGGCGGATGGCTGGCCCACAGGTTCGGCAGGGTGTTCCAGGTCAATTGGCCACGGATCATGTCGCCCGCCTGGGAAGGCATGCCGAGGCGTGCCCAGAGCGCGCAGCGCCAGCCCCAGGTCCAGGAGCGGCGCGAGTCGCCGGAATTGCCGCGGGCCGTGAGCGAGGTGAGTGCGGCGGCCGCGAACTCGGGCGTGGCGTTCCGTGTGATCTGGTATCCCGGATAGACCGCGAACAAGTGCGAGGTGTGGCGGTGCTGGGATTTCTCGAGCTTCGGCCGCTCGGTCGTCCATTCCATCAACTGTCCCCATGAGCCGACACGCGGGCCTAACAACTTCGCGCGCGCCGTGCGGACTTGTTGGACGATCGGGTCGTCCAGCCCGAGTGCCTCAGCCGCCTGCAGGGTGTTGGAAAACAGGTCCCAGACGATCTGTTGGTCGTGGGCCACGCCATCCTCACGGGGTCCGTGCTCGGGCGACC
>CBFGOB010000025.1:0-15155 GCA_965650215.1 uncultured bacterium
TGGTGAAGGGCGCTGGCTTGGAGGATCATCGGTTTTCGGGTTGGAATTTAATCAACTATATAGCCATATATTCATACTTGCAAGTTAAATCGTTTCCGGGTAGGAGATGGGGCATGAAGCTTGAGATGGGGCAATTGGAGCAGGTGGCGGGTCTTTTCCGGGCCCTGGCGGAGCCGGGGCGCCTGGCGATGGTGCAGGAGTTGAAGGAGGGTGAATTGGGGGTCTCCGAGATCGTGGCGCGGGTGCAGACCAGTCAGGCGAATGTCTCCAAGCAATTGAAGCTGTTGCATGAGGCGGGGCTGCTTGACCGCCGCAAGGTGGGCAACCAGGTGCGTTATCGGATTTCCGACCCGATGGTGCTTGAGCTTTGCGCCCTGGTGTGTGGCAAGCTGAACCGCGATGTGCGCAAGTCGGCCCCGTTGGAGTTTTAGGGTATTTGGAATGAGATCGCTGCCACGTTCGCATGGCGATTGGCAAATCGCCATCCCATAGGCATGGCCGCCGGAGGCAGCCGCTCCGGAGGGAGCGCTTGGAGCGCCAGGGTGCCTACAGGCCTTGGGCGTAGGTCAGGCAGCGGTTGCGCCAACCGGGCATCCAGCGTTGTTCGCCGCGCTCGGGTGGCGCATTGGCGACCCGGCGCTCGAGCATGCGGATGGCGGCTTGGGAAAATTCCACAGCTGCGGCCGGGCCATCGGCGGTTTCGCGCATGTGGCCGAGCACTTGCAGCAGCCCCCAGCCTTGGCCTTGGTAGCGCTCGGAGGCGAGAGTGCCATCGCCTTTGAAATTCACGTAGTCGATGAGGGCATAGACCCCTTGGGGGCTGCTGGCGACCTGCTCGTAGCGACGGGCGATGCGGGCGCGTTCGCTGGCGGGCGCGGCATCGAGGATTTTTGGCAGGGCTTGGTTCGATCGCAGGATGATGAAATCCGTCTGCAGGCGGATGTGGGTGACCAACCAGCGGCGCAGGCCGCTCATTTCAGGACTGCGGAACTCGCGCAGGAATTGCTCCTTGGTGTTCCAAGGGCTGTCGGGCAGGCGGGCGACCGGCGGGGGCTCGATTCCTTGCTCGCGGGCGTAGGCGATGAATTCCGGCCAGCTTTCCTTGAAGCGGCCGTTGAAGCCTTTGGGATACCAGATGAAGTGACCGATGCCGAGGGAGGGGAATTCCTCGCCGGCATTCCAAGTCGTCAGGCCGTCGACGGTGCCGCCGCATTCGTTGTTCCAGATTTTTTGGCCGATCGCGATCTTTTGGGCATCGCTGAGTTGGGGCCGGGGCACAGTGGGGGATGGGCCGCTGCCCGCAGGGCCTGCGGGACGGCAGGAAACCAGCGCCAGAAGACCAAGGGCGAGCAGAAGAGCGGCTTGCATGGAGGCAGCCTATCTGGCATTTCGTGGAGACGGCAAGGCCATCCCTCGCCCGATCCGGGCGATCGGCCGGATTTCATCCAGCCCCCACCTCAGCATGTCCAAAGTTCCCTGGGACCAAGTCTTCAGCCTCAGCCTCTCGGACTTCGTGAAGGTCGTGGTCACGGCCTTCATCATCCTGTTCGTCAACAAGATCCAACTCGTGAGCGACCGGATGTCGGCCTTGTTGATTGCGCTGCCGATCACGTCGCTGATTGCGATGATCTGGATGCACCAGGCCGGCCAGTCGCCGCAGCGGATTGCCAACCACGCCGAGGGGACCTTTTGGTTCGTGCTGCCGACCTTGCCGATGTTCCTGATGTTCCCATGGATGCTGCGCCAGGGTTGGGGCTTCGGGCCGTCATTGGCGCTCAATTGTGGGATCACCGTCGGGCTATTTTGGCTCATGGTGGTGGTTCTCAAGCGATTCGGCTTGGATTTGATGGGCTGACTCCGGCGTGCCAAGGCCGCCGGTGACGGGGCCCGGACCGGAAATTGCCAGTTAAGGCTTGTCATCAGGTCGAATCTCTGGTTTGACGACCCGCCCGACACCCCGGTCGGACCCATCTTCACATTTCCTTGTTTTGAGCGAACACGAGTCTTCCTCCTTGCCTCCGAACGTCATCCCGTTCGATCAGGAGCAGCCCGCTTCGCGATTTTCCGGTTCCACCATGAAAAGCGACCTCCTCGAAAAAGCCTCTGAAATCGTCACCGACCCCTTGGTTCTGATCAATCTGGTCTCGCAGCGTGTCAGGCAACTCAACAGCGGTCGTTCGCCGCTGATCCAAACCCGTCCGAGCATGGGGGTGGCCGACATCGCGCTCCAGGAGATCATCGAGGGCAAGATCAAGCTGGTCGAGAAGGCTGAAGCCTGAGGCGCGCTGCCTGCCCGGCCGACGCAATCGCCATGAGCGCGGAAATCGCCAACAACCGCAAAGCCGGGCGCGATTTCCATATCCTCGAGAAATACGAGGCCGGCCTCGAGTTGAAAGGCACCGAGGTCAAATCGATCCGTGCCGGCAAGGTCAATGTGGCCGATGCCTTTGCCCGCGTGGAAGGGCATCAGGTGTTTTTGTATGGCTGTGACATCCAGCCCTGGGAAACCGCTGGCGAGTGGTTTCAACACGCGCCCAAGCGTCCCCGGCGTTTGCTGCTGCACAAGAGCGAAATCCTGAAGCTCGCCCAGGCGACGGCGGTGAAGGGCTGCACCTTGCCTCTGTTGCGGATGTATTGGAAAGACCGGCGGGTCAAGGTTGAGCTCGGCGTTGGCAAGGGCAAGACCCATGCGGATCAGCGGCAGGACCTCAAGAAGAAGGTCGAATTGCGCGAGGCCCAGCGGGAGATGGATCGCTTCAACCGTCGTTGAGGCCGGGAATCATTCGACCGGCGGGCGGGCGATCAGGGGAGCATCGGGTTTCGCCGCCTGCGTTGGACTGAGGTCTTGGTTGCTTGGCAGTCCCTCCATGTCGGGCAGTCGCATGCGGGTGCCGCGAAAGTGGACCTTGGGTGATTCGCTTGCCGGAACCGACGTGCTTGTCGCGGCTTCATCAGCGCCCGTCTCTCCGGAAGCCGCAGCGGCAGGGGCCGTGTCTGTCGCGGCGGGTGCGGGGCTCTGGCTCGCGCAGGATGCCAGTGCCGCCAGCAGCGAGAGTCCGATGAGGGTGCGGAGGAAGGATTTCATGAATGCGCAACGCCAGCAGACAAGCGATTTCCAGAAGCTTGGGCAAGGGGGAATCGGGGTGTGCAACTCCGGGGTTGTCGCCGCGCCCGGGATGGCCGAAGTTCGGGCGCATGCAGATCCAGTCCGCGGAATTCGTGACCAGCGCCAAGAACGTCGGAGCTTGCCCGGCATGGGATTGGCCGGAATTCGCCTTCATCGGTCGGTCCAATGTCGGCAAGTCGTCGATGATCAACCTGCTTTCCGGCCGCCAGGGCTTGGCCAAGGTCTCCGCAACCCCGGGCAAGACGCGGCTGCTGAATTTCTTCCTCTTCAATGGCCAGTGGGGCTTGGTCGACCTGCCGGGGTATGGCTTTGCCAAGGCTTCGCGCGCGGAGGCCTCGCAATTCAATGACCTGGTGGCCGACTACATCCGCTCGCGTCTCAACCTCCGCCAGGTCTTCGTGTTGATCGATTCTCGCCACCCGCCGCAGGCGATCGACCTCGATTTCGTGTCGTGGTTGGTGGCAACCGGGGTGCCCTATGCCCTGGTGTTCACCAAGGTCGACAAGTTGTCGTCGAAGCAGGCGCAGGCGAATGCCCGGGGCTTTCTGGATGCGATGGCGGGATTCGGTGCCGCCGAGCCGCAGGTCTTGTTCAGCTCGGCCAAGACCCGCGACGGGCGCAGGGAGATTCTTGGAGCGGTGCGCCGGGCGATGGGTGCCTGAAACGTGGCTGCAGATGCATGCTTCCAGCCACCAGGGAGCGCGCGGTTGGCGCTTGAAAAAAGGTGCCGCCAGGGAATCCGCGGCAAAGCCGGACAAACTACCGTTGCTCCGATCAAGGCCTGGCGGGGTTCGCCTGCCGGATCTCCACAGCCCCTGACGGCGGGGGCAGCGAAACGGATTCCCGCCGCTTCTGCAACGATATTGTGCCATGCCGCCAGCGACTGCCGCTGCGAGCGGAGCGCCTGACCATGCGGCCGTCGCCAGGTCCCGTCATTTCCCTTCCGGGCCCGGCCAGCGCATGGTATACGGTCGTCCGTGGCGCGTGGACCGATCGGTTTGCATGGCAAGTTTTTGATCAGCCTGCTGGTCGCGGCCGCGCTGCCGTTTTGCATTGGTCTGATCTTTTTTGAGACCGTCGGCTACCGGTTGATGGTGTCCGAGCGGGGGGAACAGCACCGTTTGGAATCCGCGGCACTGGCGGCGGCGGTCCGCCAGGCCACCGATGCGGAGGCCGAAAAGCTTCGTGCGTGGCTTGGCTCCGAGCCGGAGCTCATCACCTTCGCGGCGCGGAAGAGTGCCGAGCTGGAAGCGCTTTCGCCGATTGATGCTGCACTGCGGATTCGTCATGTCGATGAGATCTGGAACTCCTTGCCCGCCAAGGACCCCATGGTTACGGCGGTCCTCGAGAATGAAGCGTCGGCGGCATTGATCCGATATGCGGAAGCCCATCCGCAGGTGGCGGAAATCATCCTGACGGATTCGATGGGGCGCCTGGTGGCCGCGACCGCCAAGCCCAGCGATTGCAACCAGGCCGATGAGCCGTGGTGGCAGGCCGGCACCCGGCTGCAGAGCGGCGAATTCTGGAAGAACATGCTTCTCTACGACGAGAGTTCGAAGGTGTTTGCGGTGGATCTGATCCTTCCTCTTCACCGCGAGGGGACTTTCGTCGGGCTGCTGAAGATGTCGGTGGATGTCGCGACATTGGTGCCGCATCTGGTGATGCGGGGGATTGTGACGGATTCCTCATGGCATTTCGTGTTGGCCAGCGGCCACATCCTGAGCAGTTCCGACGACCGGCTCCAACCACTGGCGCACCGCCTTCCTCCCGAGACGCTGGGCCGGATCAAATCCGCGCAAGAGGGTTGGCTGGTGGGGCCGGATCACGAAGGGAGGTCGCGGATCGTCGGTTACACCGCCATGGGATCCGGGCAGGTCGCTTCGAATGCCTATCTGGTGTTTTCATCCTTGAGCGATGAGCTGGTCGCACCTCTCTGGGGCAGTTTCGTCGGCCTTTCGGCGGCGGGGTTTTCGCTGTTAGGTCTGTGCCTGCTCGCCGGTTTCTACATCATCCAGCGCAAGGTCCTGAGGCCGCTGGCCAGCATCGAGTCGGCGGTCCGCTCCTTGTCCCAGCTGGCCCGCCTGCGGAAGAGTTTTCCGCACGAGCAGCAACAGATCCTCGAACAGCATCAGAAGGTGGAAGACCACCTGAGGCTGATCCAGCAGATCCGAACCGGGGATCAGATGGAAACCTTGGCCCAGGACATCGCGATCATGATCTCGAGGGTCATGCACTATCAATCCGAGGTCGATCGGATCGAGGGACCTGAGATTGCCGGCAGGGATGGATCGCCGGATGCCGGTGCAAGGGGGGAGCCGGAGCCGTGAAGCTCGACCGCTTGTTGTCGAGGCATCGGGGGATGGGCCGCAAGCAGGCGCGTCGCTGCGTGCTGGAACGGCGGGTGACCGTCGATGGCGTGACGGCCGGCCGCCATGATCTTGAGCTGACCCGGTTTTCACGGGTTGAGCTCGACGGACGGCCCGTCGTCGAGACCTCGCCCCGGATCGGCCTGATGCTTTACAAGCCCCGCGGGGTCTTGAGCGCCACCAAGGATGCGCAGTGGCCGACGGTGTTGGATGGCATCGATCTCGCGGGCAAAGAGTCGCTGCATCTGGTCGGGAGGTTGGACCGTGCGACCACGGGCTTGGTGCTGTTGACCAATGACGGTGCCTGGTCGAAGGCCCTGATGCGGCCGGAGCGCAAGGTCCCCAAGGTCTATGAGGTGGAAACCGCGCATCCGATTGCAGCGGGCACGGTGGAGGCCTTTGCGAGAGGTTTTCATTTCCACACCGAAAACATCACCACTTTGCCGGCAGAGCTTGAGATCACCGGTGAGCGCCAGGCCCGCCTGACCCTGCACGAGGGCCGGTACCACCAGATCAAGCGCATGTTCCACCGGGTGGGCAACCGGGTGACGGCGCTGCATCGCAGCCGCATCGGCGACCTTGCCCTTCCGGATGATTGGACGCCGGGGCAGTGGCGCCTGCTGACCGAGGCGGAAATGCGCTCGGCGATGGAATGACGAGCCGGTGACTCTGGCGGGCGTTTCGCCGTCGGCCTCAGTCTTCGAGCCCCCCAGCCTTGACCGCGGGTCGATTGTTGCGCCAGAGTCCAGCCGTTTTCACGGGGATCAAGGACATGAGCGAAGGCAAGGACATCGACCGCGAAGTGGCACCGACCGGGGTCGACGGCGCCGCCGATGCGCCCATCCCGAGCAGGCAAGAGAAGCCCGGCGTGGTTGGCCGCCTCGCCGGCATGTTGCGCGAACGTTCCGTGCTTCTGCTTTGCCTGATGGCTTTGGTGGTTCTGCTGGTGATTCCCTTCCGCATCCATCTTTACGGTTTCTCGCCGCAGGACGATGCCCGCCGCCATGTTGCCAAGGTGGTCAGCGACCGCGAATGGTCGGACATCGTGGTCCTCAGCGAACCTTTCGCCAAGCTCGACCACAACGAGGGATGGCACGTGATTCTGGGTGGCATTCACCGCCTGGGCCTCGACAAGCAGGACTTGCTGGAGTTCAGCTCCATCGGTCTTTTCCTCGCCCTGGCGTTGGCGGGTCTCTGCATCTATCGGAACGAACCCGACGCGTGGCTGGCCGCCATGCTCGCGTGCTCCTTGTTGACGCCCAACGCGCGCTGGATGCTCGGGCGGCCCTTCATCCTCGCTGCGGCCATTTTCCTCATGCTCCTGCACCTCTGGCGCGAACCCCGTGAGCAGAACCGCTCGCGCATCGTTGCCAGCGTCTTGCTTTTTGCCCTCGCCGCCTGGATCCACGGCAGTTGGTATCTCTTCGCGCTCATGCCGCTCGGTTTGGCGTGCTGCGGGCGCTTCCGCGAAGCCGCCCTCAATGCCGCCACCTGGCTTGGCGGCAGCGTCCTCGGCGCGGCACTTACCGGCCGCCCCATCGGTTTTTTGGCCGACCACCTCATCCAGGCCCAAACGATCCTGGCTTCCGCTCCGGTGACCCGCCTGTTGGTCGGAGAGTTCCAGCCGGACCTGCAAGTGCTTGCCGCCATCCTGGTCCTGCCGCTGCTGGTTTGGAATCACCGGCGCGGCGAGGATTTCTGGCAAACGCAGGGTCGCAATCCCGCTTTCTGGCTGATGATCATCGGCTGGATCCTCGGTTTCAGCAACGGGCGCTTTTGGTTCGATTGGGGCTGCGTCGCCTTCCTCGCCTGGATCGCCAGCACCCTCGCTCCCGGTTTTCGGAAACTTGGGGAAACCCAACCCATCCGCCGCCTGCTCGTCGGCGGCCTCTTGGCCTCCGGTCTCTATCTGAGTTGGTCCGCCGACACCGAAAGCCGTTGGTCGAACAATGATTTCACCGATCCTTTGAGTTTGGAGGATCCCGCGCATGAGGGTTGCCTGCCGGACCCCGGCGGCATCCTCTACAGCGACAGCATGTTGGTGTTCTACATGACCTTTTTCCAGAATCCGGACGGCCCCTGGCGTTACATCCTCGGCTACGAGGCGGCCTTGATGCCTCCTGAAGACCTGCGCATCCTGCGCGAAATCCAGTTCTATCAGGGAAAGGCCGAGCACCTCTATCAGCCATGGGTCGACAAGTTCACCCCGGCCGACCGGCTCGTGCTGATCCGCGATCCGAATGCCAAACCGAACATCAAGGGCCTGACCTGGAAATATGCCGCTTACAACACCTGGGTCGGCCGTTTGCCACGCGCCAGCGATACGGCCTCACCCCGTTAGCGACGACAAGCACCCCAAATATTCCGATAGGGAGTGGCTGCCTGCGGCGGCCATGTTCAGGACTGGCGATTTTCCAATCGCCATCCGGCTCATCACCCAAACATGGTGGCAGGATGCCGCCAACCCGCACAATGGCGCTCACAGGGCGCCACTCCAGTGCGGCCTTGCTCAATTCCTCTCCAGCAGCACCTCGTTGCCGAGCACCACGAGATCGACGCTGCCCTTGAGGGTCTTGTCGAGGAAGGGGGTGTTCTGGCTCTTGGACTTCATGAAGCCCTTGGTGAAGGTGGTTTCCTTTTCCGGATCGAAGAGCACGAGGTCGGCCACTTGGCCTTCCTCAATCGAGGCGACCGGCAGGCGCATGAAGCGGCGGGGTTCGGCGCTGAAGCGTTTGACCACCAGGTCCCAGCCGAACTTGCCGGTGGCGATGAAGTGGTGGTGCAGCGAGACGAGCGCGGTGTCGAGTCCGGTGATGCCGTTGGGGGCGCTGGCGAAGTCCTGGGATTTCTCGAATGGCGTGTGGGGCGCGTGGTCGGTGGCGATCAGGTCGAAGGTGCCGTCGATGAGCCCTTGCAGCAGCGCTTCGTTGTCCGCCTTGGTGCGAAGCGGCGGGTTCATCTTGTAGTGGGTATCGAAGTCGCCGATGTCCTCGTCGCAGAACAGGAGGTGGTGCGGGGCGACCTCGGCGGTGACCCTCACGTCGCCGCGGGATTTCCACCAGGCGATGGTTTCCATGCCGAGCTTGCTGGAGACGTGCTGGATGTGGATGTGAGCACCGGTCGCGTGGGCGAGCCGGATGTCGCGGTCGATGATGATTTCCTCGGCGCAGGCGGGCGAGCCCTTGATGCCAAGGCGGTAGCTCATCGCGCCATCGTTGAGTGCGCGCGGGCCCGCGAGCTCGGGCACCTCGCAGTGGCTGGCGAAGAACATCCCGAGTTCGGTGGCGTATTGCATCGCGCGGTAGAGCACCGCCGGATCGCCGGTGGTGTCGCCGTCGTCGGTGAGCATGATCACCCCATGGGCGCGCATGCTGTCGATGCCTGCAAGTTCCTTGCCGTGGCGGTCCTTGGTGACGCAGCCCGAGGTGAGAACCGGGATCCGCGCGTTGCGCCGGGCGGTCTCGAGGACCTGCGCGACCACCGTGCCCGAGTCGATCGCAGGGCGGGTGTTGGGCATCATCACCACGCCGGTGATGCCGCCATTGATCGCGGCTTCCGCGCCGGAGCGGATCGTTTCCTTGCTCTCGAAGCCGGGTTCGCGGAAGTGCACGTGGGCGTCGAACATCCCGGGCATCAGGATCCGGCCTCGGGCGTCGATGCGGCGTGCATCCGCCGGAGCCTCGAGGTTTTGGCCGATCGATTGGATCCTGCCGTCGACGATCAGGACATCACCGGGCCTGAGCTCGGGGCTGTGTTCGGAGGCGATGAGCGTGTTGAGCAGGAGCAGTGTCATGAGTCAGGAGGCAGGAGTCAGGGGTGTGGGGCGAATCTTCAATCGGATCCGGGCTTGAGCCAGTAGATGACGGCCATGCGGGCGGCGATGCCGTTTTCGACCTGGTCGTTGATCAGCGAGCGTTCGTAGTCCATCACCGCGTCGCAGAGTTCGACGCCGCGGTTCACCGGGCCGGGGTGCATGATGTAGAGCCCGCGTTTGCGGATCTCCTCGAGCCTGGCTTCGGTGACCCCGTAGAGCTTGTGGTATTCGCGCAGGCTCGGGAAGTATTGGACGTCCTGACGTTCCATCTGGACGCGCAGCAGGTAGACGATGTCCGGCTGCCAGGCCATGGCGGCATCGTAGTTGGTGAAGCGTTGCACATTCGCGCAGTGCTGCGGCACCAGCGAGCCCGGGCCGAGGTGGGCGACCTGCAGGCCGAGCTTCTTGAGGATCATCGTGGTCGACCGGGCGACCCTCGAGTGGAGGATGTCGCCGACGATCAGGACTTTTTTGCCTTCGGATTGCGGGAATTTTTCGCGGATCGTGAAGGCGTCGAGCAGGGCTTGGGTCGGGTGGGCGTGGGCACCGTCGCCGGCATTGATCACCGAGGCCTTGGTGAGGCGGGCGATGACTCCCGGCAGGCCCGAGGACTTGTGGCGGACGATCACGTAGTCGGTGCGCATCGCCTGCAGGGTTTCGATCGTTTCGCGGACCGATTCGCCCTTGGTGATCGAGGACTGGCCGACATCGAAGTTGGTGACATCGGCGGAGAGGCGTTTTGCGGCGACTTCAAACGATGAGTGGGTGCGGGTGCTGGGCTCGTAGAAGAGCATCAGGACCGACTTGCCCTTGAGGGCCGGAACTTTTTTGACCGAGCGGGTGAAGAGTTCCTTGAAGGGGATCGATTGGTCGAGGAGGTGTTCGATGTCGTCGCGCCCGAGGGACTCGATGTCGAGGAGGTCTTTACGTGGCATGCTGGAGCTGGGGAAAGTGGTGGAGCGAGCCGAAGACGATGACGAGCAGGCTGATCACGGCGATGAATGCGGCGTGGTGTTTTGAGATCGGCCGTTTGAGGCAGAGCGAGAGGGCGACGATCAGGGCGCCAGCGGCGCAAGTGGCGGTCAGGGTCCACGGGACCTCCTCGAAGAAGAAGCACGAGCTGCCGCCGACAGCCAGCAGGTAGCCCGGAGCGATCCAGGCCGGGTGAGCTGGCAGCAGTTTGGGATCGGGTGCTTGGCGGTCGAGGAGTGCCAGCGCTTGCCGGCGACGGAGTTCCTCAAGCTCCTGGTGACTGTGGCGGTGGGCGGGGAGGGTGGCGGCGCTGCCGGTTCCGGAAGGTTTGGGCTCGACCGGCATGTGTTCGGATTTGCGGAGCGAACGGACCGGCTTCGGGGGGCGGCTGCTTGCGGGGGGGAGGTCGGCCGCTTCGTGGTGCCGGCTGTGGGCGGCGGTGTCGCTCGACCGGGCGGACTGCACCGCGTGGCTGGGCGTGGCGGAGGGGTGGAGGGCAGCGGCGGAATGGGGGGAAACGCCGAGGCTTTCGCGGAGCTGGGCAATCTCCTCGGCGGATTTTTTGCGCTGCGGCAGGCTGCTCATGGGCTTTCGTTGCCGACGATCTGCACCAGGTCTTTGCCGTCGGTTCCTTCGAGGGATACCCATACATGATCGAGGCGGCGCGTGTCGAGCGTGATGCCGACATAATCCGGTTGGATGGGCATTTCGCGGTGGCCGCGGTCGATCAGGACCGCGAGCTCGACCTTGGCCGGCCGGCCGTAGTCCGAGAGGGCGTCGAGAGCTGCCCGGATGGTGCGGCCCGTGAAGAGGACATCGTCGACCAGGATGATGTGGCTGCCATCGACGGCGAAGCCGATATCGCTTTCCTGGAGTGCCGGGTTCTCGTGGAGATGTCCGAAGTCGTCGCGGTAGAGCGAGATGTCGAGCATGCCGAAGTGGAGTTCGCGATCGTCGGATGAAAGGAGGTTGAGCACGCGCTCCGCGACTTCGTCGCCGCGGCTGCGGATGCCGACCAGTGCGATCGGCTTGTTGCCGGTCCGGCTGCGGATCGAGGCGGCAAGGCGTTCGACGCCGGCCTGGATGTCATCGGCGGTGAGTGTGCGTGCTTCCATGGTCAGTTGAAGTTGAGGATGCCGATGTCGCGGCGGCGTTGCAAGCCGTCGAAGCAGATCCGGTCGGCGGCTTCATGGGCCTTGGTGACCGCGTCCATGCGGCTGCTGCCTCCGGCGACGACGGCGAGCACGCGACCGCCGTGGGTTTCCCATTGGCCGGCGGCATTTTTACGGGTGCCGGCGTGGTAAACCCGGTGATTTCCGGGGCTGTCGATGCCATGGATGAGGTCGCCGTTGCGCGAACTTTCCGGGTAGCCGGCGGAGGCGAGGATGACGCCCACGCTCCATCCGTCCTTGAACGAGATCAGGTCACTGCGGAGTTCGCCCTTCGCGCCGGCGAGGCAGAAGCCGGCGAGGTCGCCTTGGACGAGCGGCATGACCGCCTGGCATTCCGGGTCGCCGAAGCGGCAGTTGTATTCAATGACCTGCGGGCCGGTCGGGGTGAGCATGAGGCCGAAGTAAAGGAAGCCGCGATAGGGCAGGCCTTCCCTGCGCAGACCGTCGACCGTGGGGCGGATGATTTCCTGCTCGATGCGGGTGAGCATGTCGGCGGGCAGCAGCTGGCGGCTGGCCACCGCGCCCATGCCGCCGGTGTTCGGCCCGAGGTCGCCGTCAAGCGCGCGCTTGTAGTCGCGGGCCGGGGTGAACACCTGATAGTGGTCGTCGACAATCGCCGCGAAAATCGAAACTTCGGGGCCGCTGAGGCATTGCTCGACCAGCACCCGCCCGGGACCGAAGCGCTTTTGGGTGAAAACCTCGTCGAGGAAGGCCAACGCGCTGGCTTCATCCGGACAAACCGCCACACCCTTGCCGGCGGCGAGGCCATCGAACTTGAGCACCGTCGGGTATTCGCCGCCGATGGCACCGAGCGCTTCTTCGAGCGTGTCGGTTGCGGTGGCGCGGGCCGTCGGGATCCGGTTGCGGACCAGAAACGATTTGGCGAATTCCTTGCTCGCTTCGAGCTGGGCGGATTCCTTGGGCGGCCCCCAGCAGGGAATGCCGTGTTTGGCGCAGAGGTTGGCGAGGCCTTCACCTTTGACCAGATAGCTTTCCTCGCCCGCGACGCAGAGGTCAATGGCGTGGGTGTCCATCCAGGCGATCAGCGATTCGAGGCCCTCGGCCTCGACTGGCTTCGCGATTTCGAAAATCGCATCGCTGCCGGGGAAGCAGAACAGCTCGTGTTCGCCCGGGGATTCCGCCAATGCGCGCACCAATGCGTGTTCACGCCCGCCTTTGCCGACAACCAGTATTCTCATTCGCCGTGGGTTTTCGCGGAATCCTGCTCAAGACTCAACACCGAATCGTCATCGGGGAGAGATTGAAGATTGTGGGTCGCCGTCTCCATGGGGGCTTCAGCCCGCCCCGAAGCAACCCGCAACCGTTGGTAGGGTCATTTTGACAAAATGACCGTCCGGGGGCTTGTGGCGCCGAAGAGGCGGTCGTTTGGTCAAAACGCCCCTACCTTCGTGCCGACGGGCCCGGGATCCCTACCTGACCTCGAACACCACTTGCGGTGTGCCTTCGCGACCGGTGGGGATCTCGCTGCGGGTGAGTTTGCAGCCGAGCAATTCCTCGAGCATCCGCAGCTCCATCGTCGCGGCACGCGGGTATGGTCCGAACAACTTCTGCAGTGGATTGTGCAGATCAATGAGCTGGCCAAAGCCCGGAGCCTTGCTGTGCCAGCGGCTGGCATAACCTTCCTTCTCGCGCAGCTTGGCGAGCTTGATGGCCTTGGCTTCGAGGCCCGGCAATTCGGCAAGCGCTTTGGCCCATGCTTCCTGCTGGCGCTGGAAGTGTTGGAACAACAGCTTCTCCGGAGCGCTGTCGCCCGACATCCGTTTCAGGTCGTTGAGCAGTGCCAGGGTGAAATCGATGCCGACCTGGGGAAACAGGGCTTCGGATTTTTCCGACAGGCTGTAGAAAATTTCGGGCCGGCCGACTTCCGTCCGCGGAAGCCGCGAGCGGATGACATAGCCGGCCTGGGTCAGTTCCTCGCAATGGCTTTTGGCGGCCATGTAGCTGACGCCGGTGAGGCGTGCCAACTCGCTCACCGACATGCCGCCACTGCGCTTGAGGGCTTCGAGCACTTGGCGCCATTGCGGTTTGATCAAATCCTGGAAGACCGGCAGGAGCATGGTTTCGGAGGAGGATCGCCCGGATGCCGCGCATCTGCAATGCGCAAATCTGCGGCATCTCCCGGGTTGCCAGAGGGTGAAGTGGCAGTGCAGGATCCGCCCATGTCCAAGCGCACAGGAATGCTGTTGGTGGTATCCGGGCCATCGGGATCGGGCAAGACCACGCTCTGCCGGCGGCTCGCCGATGCCGGTGAGGCCCATTACTCGATTTCCTGCACCACCCGTGCGCCGCGCGAGGGTGAGATCGACGGCCGCGACTACCATTTCCTGAGCCACGAGTCGTTCCGGCAACGGATCGCTGCCGGCGAGTTCCTCGAGCATGCCGCGGTTCACGGGAATTTCTACGGATCGCTCAAGTCCGAAGTCATCCGCCATCTTGACGCGGGGACCGATGTGGTGATGGACATCGACGTCCAGGGCGCCCAGCAGGTGCGCGACTGCAAGGATCCGGAGATTTTCAGGGCCTTTGTGGACCTCTTTGTGATGCCCCCGAGCGGGGATGAGCTTCGCAAGCGTCTTGCCGGGCGCGGCACCGACAGTGAGGAGGTGATCGACCTGCGCATGCGCAACGCGCTCGAGGAAATGGACCACTGGCGCAGCTACAGCCACGTGCTGCATTCCTCCACGCGCGAGGAGGATTATCGGCGGTTCTTCTGCCTGGTCACCGCCGAGCGCATGCGGGTGTCGAGGATGTGTTAGAAAATGCCGCTCATTTGGACGGGACCGATCTGGCCCGCAACGTCCACCAGCTATTTTTTCTCGAGCAAACTGCGCAGTGATTGGAGGTCGGATTCCATGCGCTTCAACAGGTCGCGCAGCTCCGGGGTGCCCTGGTTGGGGTCGGGCATCATCGACAGTTCCTGCATCGTCGACACGATGATGCCGATGAAGAGGTTGAGGATGGTGAAGGTGGCGATCACGATGAAGGGCACGAAGAAGGCCCAGGCGAGTGGATGGCTCTCCATCACCGGGCGCACGATGCCCATCGACCAGCTTTCGAGCGTCATGACCTGGAACAGGGTGTAGAGGCTCTTGCCGAGGCTGCCGAACCATTCCGGGTAGTTCGCGCCGAAAAGCCGGGTCGCCAGCACGCCGGCGGTATAGAAGAAGATGGCCATGACCGCCACCACGCCCGCAAGTCCCGGGATCGAATGCAGGAAGGCCGCCACCACCTTGCGCAGCGAGGGAATGACGGTCAGCAAACGCAGGACCCGCAGGACGCGCAGCGAGCGCAGCACCGACCAGGCACCCGCGCCGGGCACCAGGGCGACCGCGACCACCAGCAGGTCGAAGACATTCCAGCCACTGCGCCAGAACTGCCCGCGGTAGGCGAAAAACTTGACCACCAGTTCGACCACGAACACCGCGAGGCAGAGGGTGTCGACCACCTTGAGTCCGCCCTGCCAGCGCGCCATGATCGCCTGCGAGGTTTCCAGTCCCATGACCGCGGCGTTGAGCAGGATCACGCCGATGATCCAGGTCTGGATGGATTTCGATTCGACCCAGCGGGCAAGGCTCAGGCGGCGGGCGCTCACGCCCGCGGTGGTGGAAAGGCGGAGGAGTTCGGATTCACCCATGGGATTGGCAATGCGTCGATGCTGGGGTGCTTCGTGATCTCATGTTTGG